>NZ_JBDYCV010000024.1:0-47487 GCF_040495915.1 Shigella sp. FJ200513
CCCGACTTTTGACGCAGTGTCTTGTTAACAGGGGGATTTACCATGCTTATTGGCTATGTACGCGTATCAACAAATGACCAGAATACCGATCTACAACGTAATGCGTTGAACTGTGCAGGATGCGAGCTGATTTTTGAAGACAAGATAAGTGGTACAAAGTCCGAAAGACCGGGGCTGAAAAAACTGCTCAAGACATTATCGGCAGGCGACACACTGGTTGTCTGGAAGCTGGATCGGCTGGGGCGCAGTATGCGGCATCTTGTCGTGCTGGTGGAGGCGTTGCGCGAACGAGGCATCAACTTTCGTAGTCTGACTGATTCAATTGATACCAGCACACCAATGGGACGCTTTTTCTTCCATGTGATGGGTGCCCTGGCTGAAATGGAACGTGAACTGATTGTTGAACGAACAAAAGCAGGACTGGAAGCTGCTCGCGCACAGGGACGAATTGGCGGTCGCCGTCCCAAACTTTCACCAGAATAATGGGCGCAGGCCGGGCGACTAATTGCATCAGGAGTTTCTCGCCAGAAGGTGGCGATCATCTATGATGTTGGCGAATCGACTTTGTATAAGAGGTTTCCAGCCAGGGTTATATAAAACCGCAGACACGGCGTATACAAGAACGTGCTACGGTTGACTGAAAAGTTAATGTTGTATGTCACAGGCCTTTTGCGCCGTAAAGCCCCGTCCTTTAGGGCGCGGAGGACGTTAAAGAAAGTGGTGTTCTTTGTGTTGCTGAACTTATGCAAAATTTTTTTGCACCATAAATCCAACAACACATTCAATAACACATTGCTGTATCACTATGAAAATAAATGTGTTTTTATTTGATTTCACACATATCACAATTGATGCATTTTTTAGTGATTAACAGCGCCATAAGGAAACTCTCAAAACAACACAAACCGGGCGGGCATTATACGCGCATTCTTTACTCAGACCAGTTTTTTCACCAGCGCTTCACTATGACGAATACGTTCTGGTGCCAGTTCCAGATCCTGCTGAATCAGCGCAATGAACAGCAAATCCGTTAACATTCCCTGAGCGTGACAAGCAGAGATTGAAGCACTGTTTGTCGCTTGTTCTTCGGCAATGGTATACAGGCAATGAGAAGCACGCTGTTGCAGGGCATTCGGAGTAAAGCCGGTAATCGCCAGCACTTTTCCGCCCACTCGCAGCATCTCATCTGCCGCCAGGTTTAACTCGCGTCGTACACCGGTGTAGGAAATGGCTAATAACAGATCGTCAGGGGACGACGCCTGTACTGTTGCGAGTAGCGCATGCATATCGCGCAGTGCGGCAGCATTGAAGCCAATCTTCATCAGCTTCCAGGCAAAGTTTTGCGCCACCAGACCCGAAGCGCCAATACCGGTCAGAATTATCCGCCGCGCAGAGCGCAACATTGTTACGCATTCATGCAGTTTCTCTTCACTATTAACGTTTAGCGTTGCGTACATAGCGGCGGTATTTTCTTTAATCAGTTTTTCGCCGACCAGCCGTAACGGATCATCACCGCGGATTTGGTTATGAATGGGCACGGAGGGCGATTCCGGCTGGCTTGCCAGCGCTTCACTCAACGCCAACTTAAGCGCCGGAAAACCTTTATAGCCGAGTTTTTGCGCGAACTTCACGACGCTGGACTGACTGACTCCGGCTTCGTTGGCCAGTTGCTGAGAGCTTAAATGGCGCGCCGTATCAGGTTGTAGCAGCAGATAATCCGCCAGTTTTTTATCACTCTGGGCAAGCCCTTGGTAACGCTGACGGATACGAAGTAAGCCGTTCATATCTTTCCTCGCGATGAAATAGTGGCGACAACAGGCAATATGAGACACACGCGAGTGAATTTTATATTCCATTGCCGCTAATTGCCATGAATTAAAAATTCCAGTTAGCCATGATGCGGTCGATTGTTGCCGGAAAAGTGATGATCTATCTGTTAGGCTATGTAGTAGCGAAAATTAATCAGGATGTTTCAGTCCAGAGGAGTATGGTTTGGCAACTCACGAGCGTCGTGTGGTGTTTTTTGACTTAGATGGAACATTGCATCAGCAGGATATGTTCGGCAGTTTTCTGCGCTATTTACTGCGTCGCCAACCGCTGAATGCGTTACTTGTCCTGCCGTTGTTACCGATTATAGCCATTGCGTTATTGATAAAAGGTCGTGCGGCACGCTGGCCGATGAGTCTGCTTCTGTGGGGGTGCACTTTTGGTCACAGCGAAGCACGTTTACAGACGTTGCAGGCCGATTTCGTGCGCTGGTTTCGCGACAATGTTACCGCCTTTCCGCTGGTTCAGGAGCGATTAACCACCTACCTGTTAAGTTCCGATGCTGATATCTGGTTGATTACCGGCTCTCCGCAGCCGCTGGTTGAAGCGGTTTATTTCGATACGCCCTGGCTGCCGCGGGTTAATCTTATCGCCAGCCAAATTCAGCGTGGCTATGGTGGTTGGGTATTGACGATGCGTTGTCTGGGACATGAAAAGGTCGCACAACTGGAGCGCAAAATCGGCACGCCGCTGCGGCTGTACAGTGGCTATAGCGACAGTAATCAGGACAATCCGCTGCTTTATTTCTGTCAGCATCGTTGGCGAGTAACCCCGCGCGGTGAACTCCAGCAACTGGAATAGAGTAAAGCATAGCGTCCGTGTATAATGCGCCGCGCTTTTATAACCGGAGTTTTCTTTTTGTCTGAAGTCGAATTTAGCCACGAATATTGGATGCGTCACGCGCTGACGCTGGCGAAACGTGCCTGGGATGAGCGGGAAGTGCCGGTCGGCGCGGTATTAGTGCATAACAATCGGGTAATCGGCGAAGGCTGGAACCGCCCGATTGGTCGCCATGATCCCACCGCACATGCAGAAATCATGGCCCTGCGGCAGGGTGGTCTGGTGATGCAAAATTATCGTCTGATCGACGCCACGTTGTATGTCACGCTTGAACCATGTGTAATGTGTGCCGGAGCGATGATCCACAGTCGCATTGGTCGCGTGGTCTTTGGTGCGCGTGACGCGAAAACTGGCGCTGCGGGATCTTTAATGGATGTGCTGCATCATCCGGGTATGAATCACCGAGTGGAAATTACGGAAGGAATACTGGCGGATGAGTGCGCGGCGTTGCTCAGTGACTTCTTTCGCATGCGCCGCCAGGAAATTAAAGCGCAGAAAAAAGCGCAATCCTCGACGGATTAATTTTGTTTCTCTTCACTCCCTTTCCTGGAAAACAGCAGAGAGGGAGAATGGGTCAAATAGTTTGATGACGACTGGGAAAGAAACGAGAGAAAAGGAAATTTCTCTTTGCCCAACTCCGTAGGCGATACCGCCGGATAATCCTGCGCCAGTTGCATCGCCGCTTCTGTAGCCTGCTTCTCTTTCTCTTGCAGATAACCCACCAGGCTAATCTGATACTTACGAATATTTTCGACATAAGCGTAGGCTTCATGCCCACGAGCGTAGCCGTAAGTCAGCTTGCTGTAATAGGGTTTCTGGCTAAGTAAAGGCAGACGCTGTTTTACGTCAGCCCAACTGTCAGGATTCCCTTTGGTTTTTGCCGTCAGGGCGCGGGCATCCAGCATATGCGCATAGCCCATATTGTACGCAGCGAGGGCAAACCAGATCCGTTCGTTCTCCGGCACACTTTCCGGCACTTTACTCATCATATCCTGCAAATAACGCACGCCACCGCTGATGCTCTGTTCGGCATCGGTACGATCCGTAATGCCGAGGCTTTGCGCGGTATTTTTGGTTAACATCATCATGCCGCGCACACCCGTCGGTGAAGTGGCCTGTGCATCCCAGTGCGATTCCTGATAAGCAATAGCGGCCAGCAAACGCCAGTCAATTTCTTCGGCGTATTTCTCAAACAGGGGCTTTAACTGCGGCAGTACCGCATCGACGGCGCGTAAAAATGTGCGCGTATCGACGTAATCAAAATCATCGCCATGCCCCAGGTATTTCTCTTCAATGCGTGCCAGCGTACCGTCTTCATTCATTTCGTTGAAGAAGTCGAGCAGGGCGGCGGAAAGGGTATTATCGCCATCTAACGGGCTAAACCAAGTCACCGGTTGTTCATCGGTGATATCGAGCGCTACGGCGAGCTCCGGGTGAACGCGCTGAAACAGGCTGATGGCGACAGAATCAGCAATGGTGTAATCGAGTTTTCCTTCGATGACATCTTCCATTAATTCCGCAGAGCCTTTTTTGTCGTCTACCTTCCAGCTTAATTCCGGGAATTTTGTTTCTTTCAGGGTCTGGAGATCGTTAACTACCACATGACCCGGTGCAACGGTGAGTTGCTCCGCCGTCAGGTTGCCCAGCGTACGTGGGCGATACTGACCCACTTTATAAACCAGTTGTTGTGACACGGAATAATAGGTAGGGCCAGGCTGATAATTTTTTACCCGCTCACTGTTATAGACCAGTCCTGCCGCCAGCAGGTCGGCGTTACCATTATCAAGGTCGTCAAACAGCTGGCTGATATTCTGCCGCACGGTCACTTTCAGTTTTACGCCGAGGTAATCGGCAAACTGTTTCGCCAGTTCGTAATCCAGGCCAAAAGGTTTCCCGTTGATTTCGTTATAAGTCAGGGGAGTATGAATGGTGCTCACACGCAACTCTCCCCGCGCTTGAATGGCGGCGATACGGTTGTCGGCTTTACCAAACCAGGGAATGGATGGCCAGAGAGCGACCGCGAGCAGCAGTGCCAGAATGCCGATGAACAGATAATTAATCTTTAATTTTTTCAATTAGTTAATTCTCTGTGTCGTGCGCGTCCCAGCTTGAAAAAACGTAATAATAGTGAAAGGTTTACTCATAAATGAGCGGCATTTTGCGTAAACCTGCGCCAGATGGCAACTTATTACAGCCATTGGCGGCACGCGTTGCTAATTCACGATGGTGATTTTATTTCCACGCAAACGGTTTCGTCAGCGCATCAGATTCTTTATAATGACGCCCGTTTCCCCCCCCTTGGGTACACCGAAAGCTTAGAAGACGAGAGACTTATGATGGAAATTCTGCGTGGTTCGCCTGCACTGTCGGCATTCCGAATCAACAAACTGCTGGCACGTTTTCAGGCTGCCAGGCTCCCGGTTCACAATATTTACGCCGAGTATGTCCATTTTGCTGACCTCAATGCGCCGTTAAACGATGATGAGCACGCACAACTTGAACGCCTGCTGAAATATGGTCCGGCACTCGCCAGCCACGCCCCGCAAGGCAAACTCCTGCTGGTGACCCCGCGTCCTGGCACCATCTCTCCCTGGTCTTCGAAAGCGACCGATATTGCCCATAACTGCGGGCTACAACAGGTAAACCGCCTTGAGCGCGGCGTTGCTTACTATATAGAAGCCGGTACGCTGACCAATGAACAATGGCAGCAGGTTACCGCTGAACTGCACGACCGCATGATGGAAACGGTCTTTTTTGATTTAGATGATGCAGAGCAGTTGTTTGCCCACCATCAACCGACTCCGGTCACAAGCGTTGATTTGCTGGGGCAGGGCCGTCAGGCGCTGATCGACGCTAACCTGCGTCTTGGCTTGGCTCTGGCGGAAGATGAAATTGACTATCTGCAGGATGCTTTCACAAAGCTTGGTCGTAACCCGAACGACATCGAGCTGTATATGTTCGCTCAGGCGAACTCTGAGCACTGCCGCCACAAAATTTTTAACGCCGACTGGATTATCGACGGTGAACAACAGCCGAAATCGCTGTTCAGGATGATCAAAAATACTTTCGAAACCACGCCAGATCACGTTCTCTCTGCTTATAAAGATAACGCCGCCGTAATGGAAGGTTCTGAAGTGGGCCGCTACTTTGCTGACCACGAAACGGGCCGCTACAATTTCCATCAGGAACCGGCGCACATCCTGATGAAAGTCGAAACTCACAACCACCCGACGGCGATTTCTCCGTGGCCGGGCGCGGCGACCGGTTCCGGCGGTGAAATCCGCGATGAAGGTGCCACCGGGCGCGGCGCGAAGCCGAAAGCTGGTTTGGTTGGTTTCTCCGTATCCAACCTGCGAATTCCT
This sequence comes from Shigella sp. FJ200513, assembly GCF_040495915.1. Taxonomy (NCBI): domain Bacteria; kingdom Pseudomonadati; phylum Pseudomonadota; class Gammaproteobacteria; order Enterobacterales; family Enterobacteriaceae; genus Shigella; species Shigella sp. FJ200513. Next base: position 6,030 of record NZ_JBDYCV010000024.1, read on the forward strand.
GGCTTCGAACAGCCGTGGGAAGAAGATTTCGGTAAGCCTGAGCGCATTGTTACCGCGCTGGACATCATGACCGAAGGCCCGCTGGGCGGTGCGGCGTTTAACAACGAATTTGGTCGTCCGGCACTGAACGGCTACTTCCGTACTTATGAAGAAAAAGTGAACAGCCACAATGGCGAAGAGCTGCGCGGTTATCACAAACCGATCATGCTGGCGGGCGGGATCGGCAACATTCGCGCCGATCACGTACAAAAAGGCGAGATCAACGTCGGTGCGAAGCTGGTCGTTCTCGGCGGCCCGGCAATGAACATCGGTCTTGGCGGCGGCGCGGCGTCTTCCATGGCGTCTGGTCAGTCTGATGCCGACCTCGACTTTGCTTCCGTACAGCGCGACAACCCGGAGATGGAGCGTCGTTGCCAGGAAGTGATCGACCGTTGCTGGCAGCTTGGTGATGCTAACCCAATTCTGTTTATCCACGACGTCGGTGCGGGCGGTCTTTCTAACGCGATGCCGGAGCTGGTGAGCGACGGCGGACGCGGCGGTAAATTTGAACTGCGCGATATTCTAAGCGACGAACCGGGCATGAGCCCGCTGGAAATCTGGTGTAACGAATCCCAGGAACGCTACGTGCTGGCGGTTGCTGCCGATCAATTACCGCTGTTTGACGAACTGTGTAAGCGTGAGCGCGCACCCTACGCGGTGATTGGTGAAGCGACCGAAGAACTGCATCTTTCTCTGCACGATCGTCATTTTGATAATCAGCCGATCGATCTGCCGCTGGACGTCCTGCTTGGTAAAACGCCGAAGATGACCCGCGATGTACAAACGCTGAAAGCGAAGGGCGATGCGCTGGTCCGTGAAGGGATCACCATTGCAGACGCGGTGAAACGCGTACTGCATCTGCCGACCGTGGCGGAGAAAACTTTCCTGGTGACCATCGGTGACCGCAGCGTAACCGGCATGGTGGCGCGCGATCAGATGGTGGGGCCGTGGCAGGTGCCGGTCGCTAACTGCGCGGTCACTACCGCCAGCCTCGACAGCTACTACGGTGAAGCGATGGCGATTGGCGAGCGTGCGCCGGTTGCGCTGCTGGATTTCGCCGCCTCTGCCCGTCTGGCGGTCGGTGAAGCGTTAACCAATATTGCCGCAACACAGATTGGCGATATCAAACGCATTAAACTTTCCGCCAACTGGATGGCGGCGGCAGGCCACCCTGGTGAAGATGCGGGCCTGTATGAAGCCGTTAAAGCCGTGGGTGAAGAACTTTGTCCGGCGCTGGGCCTGACGATCCCGGTGGGTAAAGACTCTATGTCGATGAAAACCCGCTGGCAGGAAGGTAACGAAGAGCGCGAAATGACGTCGCCGCTGTCGCTGGTGATTTCTGCATTTGCCCGCGTGGAAGATGTACGTCACACCATCACGCCGCAGCTTTGTACCGAAGATAACGCACTGCTGCTGATTGATTTGGGCAAAGGCAATAACGCGCTGGGCGCAACGGCGCTGGCGCAGGTTTATCGTCAGCTTGGCGACAAACCGGCAGATGTACGCGATGTTGTCCAACTGAAAGGCTTCTATGACGCGATTCAGGCGCTGGTTGCACAGCGTAAGCTGCTGGCGTATCACGACCGCTCTGATGGAGGCCTGCTGGTAACGCTGGCGGAAATGGCCTTTGCAGGTCATTGTGGCATTGACGCGGATATCGCCTCTCTGGGTGACGATCGCCTGGCGGCGTTGTTTAACGAAGAACTGGGTGCGGTGATTCAGGTTCGTGCCGCTGACCGTGAAGCGGTCGAGTCCGTACTGGCACAGCATGGGCTTGCGGATTGCGTCCATTATGTTGGGCAGGCGGTTTCCGGTGACCGTTTTGTGATTACCGCCAACGGGCAGACTGTATTCAGCGAAAGCCGCACTACGTTGCGTGTCTGGTGGGCAGAAACTACCTGGCAGATGCAGCGCCTGCGTGACAACCCGGAGTGTGCCGATCAGGAGCATCAGGCGAAATCTAACGACGCCGATCCGGGCCTGAATGTAAAACTGTCGTTCGATATCAACGAAGATGTGGCAGCACCGTATATTGCCACTGGCGCACGTCCGAAAGTTGCCGTACTGCGTGAGCAGGGCGTGAACTCGCATGTTGAAATGGCGGCAGCTTTCCAACGTGGGGGCTTTGATGCTATCGACGTGCATATGAGCGACCTGCTGACTGGACGTACGGGACTGGAGGATTTTCACGCCCTGGTCGCGTGCGGAGGTTTCTCCTACGGTGATGTGCTGGGTGCCGGTGAAGGTTGGGCGAAGTCTATCCTGTTCAATGACCGTGTACGCGATGAGTTTGCAACCTTCTTCCATCGTCCGCAAACGCTGGCCCTGGGGGTATGTAACGGTTGCCAGATGATGTCTAACCTGCGTGAACTGATCCCGGGGAGTGAGTTGTGGCCACGTTTTGTGCGTAACACCTCCGATCGCTTTGAAGCGCGTTTCAGCCTGGTTGAAGTAACCCAAAGCCCGTCTCTGCTGTTGCAGGGGATGGTGGGCTCGCAAATGCCGATTGCTGTCTCTCATGGTGAAGGGCGCGTGGAAGTGCGTGATGCGGCGCATCTGGCGGCACTGGAAAGCAAAGGGCTGGTGGCACTGCGCTATGTCGATAACTTCGGCAAAGTCACTGAAACCTACCCGGCTAACCCGAACGGTTCACCGAACGGTATTACGGCGGTTACGACTGAAAGTGGTCGAGTCACCATTATGATGCCGCACCCGGAACGTGTTTTCCGTACTGTCAGCAACTCCTGGCATCCGGAAAACTGGGGCGAGGATGGCCCATGGATGCGCATTTTCCGCAATGCGCGTAAGCAGTTGGGGTAAGTCATCAGTTCATTGGTTTTGCAGCCCGGATGCGGCATTAAGCACCAACCACTATCATAAGCTCCCAACTCCGGGAGCTTTTTTGTGTCTGTAAATCACGACAATGGGTGGTTTACCGTGTCGCTTTCTGGCGACACTTAAATGATTGATTTTATTGCAATCTAATAAGTTTATCTTAAGTTGTCTCTTTTTAGCGACACAGTGGCTGATTTACATTCAAATAGCGAAGAAGCCATAAATCCCTCAAAGCAACGTATAATCAGTACGTTACCAAACTATTTTCTTTATTGGCACAGTTACTGCATAATAGTAAGCAGTGGCTCATTCACCGACTTATGTCAGCCCCTTCGGGACGTGCTACATAAAATTCGAATGACGCACAACAAGGTGCCTGCCGTCCAACTTCTGATATCAGCGTAGCTATATCAACCATCGGGCGAAACGTCGAGTTAGGCACCGCCTTATTCCATAACAAAGCCGGGTAATTCCCGGCTTTGTTGTATCTGAACTTCCCCTCGGTTAGCATCAGGCTATTCGCGTCTGACGAGAGTAACACCTTGAAACGCTGGCCCGTTTTTCCCCGCTCATTACGACAACTGGTAATGCTGGCATTTTTGCTAATTCTACTACCCCTGTTGGTGCTGGCATGGCAAGCCTGGCAAAGCCTGAATGCGCTTAGCGATCAGGCGGCGCTGGTTAACCGCACTACGCTTATTGATGCCCGGCGTAGTGAAGCGATGACCAACGCGGCGCTGGAGATGGAGCGTAGCTACCGTCAGTATTGCGTGCTGGACGACCCTACGCTTGCGAAGGTTTATCAAAGCCAGCGCAAGCGTTACAGCGAAATGCTCGATGCCCACGCAGGCGTACTGCCAGACGATAAACTTTACCAGGCATTGCGTCAGGATTTGAACAATCTGGCCCAACTTCAGTGTAACAACAGTGGTCCCGATGCTGCCGCCGCCGCGCGTCTTGAAGCCTTTGCCAGTGCCAATACCGAAATGGTGCAGGCCACGCGCACAGTGGTGTTCTCTCGTGGGCAGCAACTTCAGCGTGAAATCGCCGAACGTGGGCAATATTTTGGTTGGCAATCGCTGGTGCTATTTCTGGTGAGTCTGGTGATGGTGCTACTTTTCACGCGGATGATTATCGGGCCGGTGAAAAATATCGAGCGCATGATCAACCGTCTGGGGGAAGGGCGTTCTCTGGGCAATAGCGTTTCGTTCTGTGGACCGAGCGAGTTACGCTCGGTTGGGCAACGTATTCTTTGGTTAAGTGAGCGCCTGTCATGGCTGGAATCCCAACGCCATCAATTTTTAAGACATTTATCTCATGAATTAAAAACGCCACTGGCGAGTATGCGCGAGGGCACTGAATTACTGGCTGATCAGGTTGTCGGGCCGCTTACGCCAGAGCAAAAAGAGGTGGTGAGCATTCTTGATAGCAGCAGCTGCAATTTGCAAAAACTGATCGAACAACTGCTTGATTACAACCGTAAACAGGCGGACAGTGCGGTGGAACTGGAGAATGTTGAATTAGCACCGCTGGTGGAGACAGTGGTTTCTGCTCATAGCCTGCCCGCACGGGCTAAAATGATGCATACCGACGTCGATCTCAAAGCAACAGCTTGCCTGGCGGAGCCAATGCTGCTGATGAGCGTACTGGATAATCTTTACTCCAATGCGGTGCACTACGGGGCTGAATCCGGTAACATTTGCCTTCGCAGCAGTTTACATGGTGCGCGGGTTTATATTGATGTCATCAATACAGGCACGCCCATTCCGCAAGAGGAACGCGCCATGATCTTCGAACCCTTTTTTCAGGGAAGCCACCAGCGAAAAGGGGCGGTGAAGGGCAGCGGTCTGGGATTAAGCATTGCCAGGGATTGTATTCGCCGTATGCAAGGGGAACTGTATCTGGTCGACGAGAGCGGGCAAGACGTTTGTTTCCGCATTGAATTACCGTCGTCGAAAAACACGAAATAATGCTAACAGCCTATCCTATCAGGCTATTTTATTTGTCAGTTCGGCCCCGGGTAGTGCTCGAAATCTTCACGTACGATATGTACGCCCCGGTTTCTCCGCGCAGTCCATGTCCAGACTGTCTGCAACAATTACGCCCACTGGGATAGGCTTTAAGTCTGGTGAATATGCGACACATTTTTCAACGATTATTGCCCCGACGGCTGTGGCTGGCAGGGCTGCCATGTCTGGCATTGCTGGGTTGCGTGCAGAATCACAATAAGCCAGCCATTGATACGCCAGCAGAAGAAAAAATTCCGGTTTATCAACTGGCTGACTATCTTTCTACTGAATGTAGCGACATCTGGGCGCTGCAAGGTAAATCAACCGAAACCAATCCGCTTTACTGGCTGCGGGCGATGGATTGTGCTGATCGTTTAATGCCTGCGCAGTCGCGTCAGCAAGCTCGCCAATATGACGACGGCAGCTGGCAAAATACCTTTAAACAAGGGATTTTGCTCGCCGACGCCAAAATTACGCCGTATGAGCGCCGCCAGCTGGTCGCGCGTATTGAAGCGTTAAGTACCGAGATCCCGGCACAGGTTCGCCCACTGTATCAACTCTGGCGCGACGGTCAGGCGCTGCAACTGCAACTGGCGGAAGAGCGCCAACGTTACAGTAAACTCCAGCAGTCCAGCGACAGCGAGCTGGATACATTGCGCCAGCAACATCACGTTCTACAGCAGCAACTGGAACTCACCACCCGCAAGCTGGAAAACCTGACCGATATTGAACGCCAGCTCTCGACCCGCAAACCGGCTGGAAATTTCTCGCCGGATACGCCGCACGAGAGTGAAAAGCCCGCGCCATCCACCCATGAGGTCACTCCTGATGAGCCATAAACCTGCGCATTTATTATTGGTCGATGACGATCCGGGATTGCTGAAACTGCTTGGCCTGCGCCTGACCAGCGAAGGCTACAGTGTGGTCACGGCGGAAAGTGGCGCTGAAGGATTACGGGTACTGAATCGCGAAAAAGTAGATTTAGTTATCAGCGACCTGCGGATGGATGAAATGGACGGTATGCAGCTATTTGCTGAAATCCAGAAAGTGCAGCCGGGAATGCCAGTAATTATTCTTACTGCGCATGGTTCTATCCCCGATGCCGTTGCTGCAACACAGCAGGGCGTTTTTAGTTTCCTCACCAAGCCTGTCGATAAAGATGCGCTATATCAGGCAATTGACGATGCGCTGGAGCAATCCGCGCCAGCCACCGATGAACGCTGGCGCGAGGCAATTGTCACCCGCAGCCCGCTGATGCTGCGTTTGCTGGAACAGGCGCGGCTGGTGGCGCAATCAGACGTCAGCGTTTTGATTAACGGTCAGAGCGGCACCGGGAAAGAGATTTTCGCCCAGGCTATCCACAACGCCAGCCCGCGCAACAGCAAACCATTTATTGCTATTAACTGTGGCGCATTGCCCGAGCAATTGCTGGAGTCGGAGCTGTTTGGTCATGCGCGTGGCGCGTTTACTGGCGCTGTCAGCAATCGCGAAGGTTTATTCCAGGCGGCGGAAGGCGGAACGCTATTTCTCGATGAAATTGGCGATATGCCTGCGCCGTTACAGGTCAAACTGCTGCGCGTGTTGCAGGAGCGTAAAGTGCGCCCGCTGGGCAGTAACCGCGATATTGATATCAATGTGCGGATTATTTCTGCCACTCACCGTGATCTGTCAAAAGCGATGGCGCGCGGGGAATTCCGCGAAGATCTCTATTACCGCCTCAACGTTGTCAGCCTGAAAATTCCGGCACTGGCGGAGCGCACAGAAGACATTCCGCTACTGGCAAATCACCTGTTGCGCCAGGCGGCAGAGCGACATAAACCGTTTGTCCGCGCGTTCTCTACCGATGCGATGAAACGCCTGATGACCGCGAGCTGGCCGGGTAATGTGCGCCAGTTGGTCAACGTGATTGAACAGTGCGTGGCGCTGACCTCATCTCCGGTGATTAGTGATGCGCTGGTGGAGCAGGCGCTGGAGGGTGAAAATACGGCGCTGCCAACCTTTGTTGAGGCACGTAATCATTTTGAACTCAACTACTTGCGTAAGCTGCTGCAAATCACCAAAGGCAACGTCACCCACGCGGCGAGAATGGCGGGGCGCAACCGGACAGAATTTTATAAACTGCTTTCCCGACACGAGCTGGATGCAAACGATTTCAAGGAATGAATTGGCGTTATGTGTTACGTTTAGCAGATCAAAAGACAGGCAACCTTTTCAAGGAATAGCATGAAAAAGATTGATGCGATTATAAAACCCTTCAAGCTGGACGATGTCCGCGAAGCACTGGCCGAAGTCGGTATTACCGGCATGACGGTGACCGAAGTGAAAGGCTTTGGTCGCCAGAAAGGCCATACCGAGCTGTACCGCGGCGCGGAGTATATGGTGGATTTTCTGCCGAAAGTGAAAATTGAGATTGTCGTACCGGACGACATTGTCGATACCTGTGTCGATACCATTATTCGCACGGCGCAAACCGGCAAAATCGGTGACGGTAAAATCTTCGTCTTTGACGTGGCTCGGGTCATTCGCATCCGTACCGGTGAAGAGGACGACGCGGCAATTTAAACCGCGTCAAGGGTTGCCGGATGTTTCCATCCGGCAACATCAAATTACAGCACCTTATGCGGGCCAAAGCATTCGTAATGAATGTTTTCCTGCTTCACGCCCAGATCCACTAACTGTTTCGCGGTAAACTGCATGAAGCCAACCGGGCCGCAGAGATAGAACTGCATTGTCGGATCGCTGAACGCACCTTCCAGTTTGCTCAAATCCATCAGACCTTCGCTATCAAACTGACCTTTAGCGCGATCGGCTTCGCTCGGCTGACGATACCAGGTGTGCGCGGTAAAGCGCGGCAGTGACTGCCCCAGTTCCTTAACTTCATCAGCAAAGGCGTGAACTTCGCCATTTTCTGCCGCATGGAACCAGTTCACTTGTGCTGTGTGGCCTGCTTTTGCCAGCGTGTCGAGCATTGCCAGCATTGGCGTTTGACCAACACCGGTAGAGATTAACGTCACTGGTGTGTCATCTGCGACAGCCATAAAGAAATCACCTGCCGGAGCGACCAGTTTCACGACATCGCCAACATTGGCGTGATTGTGCAACCAGTTGGATACCTGCCCACCCTCTTCGCGTTTCACCGCGATACGATAGCCTTTGCCATCCGGTTTGCGAGTCAAAGAGTACTGACGAATTTCCTGATGCGGGAAACCTTCCGGCTTCAGCCAGACGCCGAGATATTGCCCCGGACGGTATTCTGCCACTGCGCCACCGTCGACCGGCTCCAGTTCGAAGCTGGTGATAAGCGCGCTGCGCGGTGTTTTAGCCACAATGCGGAAATCGCGAGTACCTTCCCAACCACCGGCTTTGCTGGCGTTTTCGTTATAGATTTCCGCCTCGCGATTGATAAATACATTAGCCAGTACACCATAGGCTTTACCCCACGCGTCCAGCACTTCCTGCCCCGGGCTGAACATTTCGTCCAGCGTTGCCAACAGGTGTTCACCGACGATGTTGTACTGTTCCGGTTTGATCTGGAAGCTGGTGTGCTTCTGCGCGATTTTTTCTACCGCTGGCAGCAGCGCAGGCAGGTTTTCAATATTACTGGCGTAGGCGGCAATAGCGTTAAACAGGGCTTCACGTTGATCGCCATTACGCTGGTTACTCATGTTAAAAATTTCTTTGAGTTCTGGGTTATGAGTAAACATACGGTCGTAGAAATGGGCGGTTAACTTTGGCCCCGTTTCCACCAGTAAAGGGATGGTGGCTTTTACTGTAGCGATGGTTTGAGCGTCAAGCATATGGTCTTCCTTTTTTGCATCTTAATTGATGTATCTCAAATGCATCTTATAAAAAATAGCCCTGCAATGTAAATGGTTCTTTGGTGTTTTTCAGAAAGAATGTGATGAAGTGAAAAATTTGCATCACAAACCTGAAAAGAAATCCGTTTCCGGTTGCAAGCTCTTTATTCTCCAAAGCCTTGCGTAGCCTGAAGGTAATCGTTTGCGTAAATTCCTTTGTCAAGACCTGTTATCGCACAATGATTCGGTTATACTGTTCGCCGTTGTCCAACAGGACCGCCTATAAAGGCCAAAAATTTTATTGTTAGCTGAGTCAGGAGATGCGGATGTTAAAGCGTGAAATGAACATTGCCGATTATGATGCCGAACTGTGGCAGGCTATGGAGCAGGAAAAAGTACGTCAGGAAGAGCACATCGAACTGATCGCCTCCGAAAACTACACCAGCCCGCGCGTAATGCAGGCGCAGGGTTCTCAGCTGACCAACAAATATGCTGAAGGTTATCCGGGCAAACGCTACTACGGCGGTTGCGAGTATGTTGATATCGTTGAACAACTGGCGATCGATCGTGCGAAAGAACTGTTCGGCGCTGACTACGCTAACGTCCAGCCGCACTCCGGCTCCCAGGCTAACTTTGCGGTCTACACCGCGCTGCTGGAACCAGGTGATACCGTTCTGGGTATGAACCTGGCGCATGGCGGTCACCTGACTCACGGTTCTCCGGTTAACTTCTCCGGTAAACTGTACAACATCGTTCCTTACGGTATCGATGCTACCGGTCATATCGATTACGCCGATCTGGAAAAACAAGCCAAAGAACACAAGCCGAAAATGATTATCGGTGGTTTCTCTGCATATTCCGGCGTGGTTGACTGGGCGAAAATGCGTGAAATCGCTGACAGCATCGGTGCTTATCTGTTCGTTGATATGGCGCACGTTGCGGGCCTGGTTGCTGCTGGCGTCTACCCGAACCCGGTTCCTCATGCTCACGTTGTTACTACCACCACTCACAAAACCCTGGCGGGTCCGCGCGGCGGCCTGATCTTGGCGAAAGGTGGTAGCGAAGAGCTGTACAAAAAACTGAACTCTGCCGTTTTCCCTGGTGGTCAGGGCGGTCCGTTGATGCACGTAATCGCCGGTAAAGCGGTTGCTCTGAAAGAAGCGATGGAGCCTGAGTTCAAAACTTACCAGCAGCAGGTCGCGAAAAACGCTAAAGCGATGGTAGAAGTGTTCCTCGAGCGCGGCTACAAAGTGGTTTCCGGCGGCACTGATAACCACCTGTTCCTGGTTGATCTGGTTGATAAAAACCTGACCGGTAAAGAAGCAGACGCCGCTCTGGGCCGTGCTAACATCACCGTCAACAAAAACAGCGTACCGAACGATCCGAAGAGCCCGTTTGTGACCTCCGGTATTCGTGTAGGTACTCCGGCGATTACCCGTCGCGGCTTTAAAGAAGCCGAAGCGAAAGAACTGGCTGGCTGGATGTGTGACGTGCTGGACAGCATCAATGATGAAGCCGTTATCGAGCGCATCAAAGGTAAAGTTCTCGACATCTGCGCACGTTACCCGGTTTACGCATAAGCGAAACGGTGATTTGCTGACAATGTGCTCGTTGTTCATGTTGGATGCGGCATGAACACCTTCTCAGGCCTACAAAATCTTGCAAATTCAATATATTGCAATCTCCGTGTAGGCCTGATAAGCGTAGCGCATCAGGCAATTTTTCGTTTATGATCATCAAGGCTTCCTTCGGGAAGCCTTTCTACGTTATCGCGCCATCAAATCTGTCGTAACTGCGCCTCAACATACAAATAGCCAATTCCCAGCACCTGTTGTGCGCGGCTTAATTGCCCGAAGCCAATTTGCGTCGCTTTCACGCTCGGTCCTTCGTCGCGGTCGAACGGGTTAAATCCTGTCTGGCGAATAATAGTATTAAGCCAGTTCTCACCAAAGGCACAACTGCGACCGTACAACCAAATCTGATTAATATTGAGGATGTTGAGGAAGTTATACAGACTCAAACCAATGGCATTGGCAGAGCGATCAACCCAGCTGGTGATCCACGGTTCTCCACTCTGCCAGGCAGCGATTAACTGCGCGGTTGTCAGTTTTTCAGGCTCAAGCTGAGTATTAACCGGTTGTGATTTTAGCCATACCCGCGCCTGTTTTTTTAATGCACTTAACGAGGCGACGGTTTCCAGGCTGCCGTAACGTCCACAGTCGCAGACGACTCCATCCGGATTAACGATGGTGTGACCAATCTGTCCGCTACCATACAAACTGCCGCGATAAATTTGCTCGTTAATCACGAACGACGAGCCAATGCCGTAATCAACGTTGATCACGCAGAAATCCCGTTCCTGCGAATTATTTTGCCATTTCTCCGCCAGCGCCAGCATCACGCAGTCATTATCGACCAGCACCCGAATGCCCAGCTTCTCTTCCAGCAGATACTTCACCTCAACTGGCGTTGTCCACGGCGCTTGCGGCATGGTTTGCGATACGCCGGTCACCGGATCAACCTGCCCGTGGATTGCCAGCGCCAGATTGATGGTGCGGTCCGGCCACAATTTACGGTGGCGATGCCAGCATTTTTCGATTTCGGACAGCAGCGCCTGCGGCGTCGGTACATCAATCTGTAAATACTCAAATTCGCCTTTCGGACTTAAACAAGCATTAGCAACCTGACACTCAATACTGGTGGGCGTCACGTTCAGGCACAGCGTCCAGTCACCTTCCGGCGCAATCAGCCATGTACCGCTACTATGCCCGCGCGTCTGGCTTTCATCGTCAATATTCACCACCCGTTTTTCGCTTTCCAGTTCCTGCAAAATATTACTGACTGCCGGAATCGAAATTTGCGCCAGCCGGGCCAGCGTTGATTTATTGGCGCGCTTTTGCCGGTACAGCAGTTCCAGAATCACGCATTTGTTATGGTGGCGAATCTGTTGATTGTTAATGCAGGCTCTCATCTTCACTAAACCTTGTTTAGTTAATTGCGTGATTATTCCGCGAAAACATTGCCAGATTGTTCAATACACTGCCACAAATCTTTTAATTCAGTATGTCTTGTTAATATTGAGGGCACCATGACTCCAGTAAAAGTGTGGCAAGAGCGCGTTGAGATCCCGACCTATGAAACCGGGCCGCAGGATATACATCCCATGTTCCTGGAAAATCGCGTTTATCAGGGATCGTCCGGCGCGGTTTATCCCTACGGCGTGACCGATACGCTGAGCGAGCAGAAAACCCTGAAATCCTAGCAGGCGGTGTGGCTGGAAAACGACTACATCAAAGTGATGATCCTGCCGGAACTGGGCGGTCGGGTGCATCGCGCATGGGATAAAGTGAAACAGCGCGATTTTGTCTATCACAATGAAGTCATTAAACCTGCGCTGGTGGGGATGCTGGGACCGTGGATCTCCGGCGGGATTGAGTTTAACTGGCCGCAACACCATCGCCCGACCACCTTTATGCCCGTTGATTTCACCCTCGAAGCCCATGAAGACGGTGCACAGACGGTGTGGGTCGGCGAAACGGAGCCGATGCATGGTTTACAGGTGATGACAGGTTTCACCCTGCGCCCTGACCGGGCGGCACTGGAAATCGCCAGCCGCGTCTATAACGGCAACGCCACGCCGCGTCATTTCTTGTGGTGGGTCAACCCGGCAGTGAAAGGGGGTGAAGGGCATCAGAGCGTTTTCCCACCGGATGTGACTGCGGTGTTTGATCACGGCAAACGGGCCGTCTCCGCTTTCCCCATCGCCACCGGCACTTACTACAAAGTGGACTACTCCGCCGGAGTGGACATTTCTCGCTATAAAAATGTGCCTGTTCCAACCTCATATATGGCCGAAAAATCGCAGTACGATTTTGTCGGCGCGTGGTGTCACGATGAAGATGGCGGTTTGCTGCACGTTGCCAACCACCATATTGCGCCAGGTAAAAAACAGTGGAGTTGGGGACACAGTGAATTTGGCCAGGCGTGGGATAAGAGTCTGACCGACAATAACGGCCCGTATATCGAACTGATGACCGGTATTTTTGCCGATAACCAGCCTGATTTTACCTGGCTTGATGCTTACGAAGAGAAGCGTTTCGAGCAGTATTTCCTGCCTTATCATTCTCTGGGCATGGTGCAAAATGCCTCCCGCGATGCGGTGATAAAACTCCAGCGTAGTGAGCGGGGGATTGAGTGGGGGCTGTATGCCATCTCTCCGTTGAACGGATACCGTCTGGCGATCCGCGAAATCGGCAAATGCAACGCGTTGCTCGATGATGCCGTGGCCCTGACACCAGCGACCGCCATCCAGGGCGTGTTGCACGGTATCAATCCTGACAGACTGACCATTGAACTCTCCGATGCCGACGGCAATATTGTACTGAGTTATCAGGAACATCAGCCGCAGGAGTTGCCGTTGCCGGACGTCGCCAAAGCGCCACTGGCAGCACAAGACATTACCAGTACAGATGAAGCCTGGTTTATCGGTCAGCATCTGGAGCAATATCATCACGCCAGCCGTTCACCGTTCGATTACTACCTGCGCGGCGTGGCGCTGGACCCGCTGGATTATCGCTGTAACCTGGCGCTGGCGATGCTGGAATATAACCGCGCAGATTTCCCGCAAGCGGTGGCGTATGCCAGTCAGGCGCTGAAACGTGCACATGCGCTGAACAAAAAACCGCAGTGTGGACAAGCAAGTTTGATTCGCGCCAGTGCTTACGAACGTCAGGGACAATATCAACAAGCCGAAGAGGATTTCTGGCGTGCGGTCTGGAGCGGCAATAGTAAAGCAGGCGGCTATTATGGTCTGGCACGACTGGCGGCGCGTAATGATAACTTCGACGCGGGTCTGGATTTTTGCCAACAAAGTCTTCGTGCCTGCCCAACCAATCAGGAAGTGCTTTGCTTGCATAATCTGCTGCTGGTGTTAAGTGGTCGTCAGGACAACGCGCGTTTGCAGCGCGAGAAACTGCTGCGTGATTATCCGCTGAACGCCACTCTGTGGTGGCTGAACTGGTTCGATGGTCGTAGCGAATCAGCCCTCGCGCAGTGGCGCGGTCTGTGTCAGGGACGCGACGTTAACGCTCTGATGACCGCCGGGCAACTGATTAACTGGGGAATGCCCACCCTGGCGGCAGAGATGCTGAACGCACTGGACTGCCAGCGCACGCTGCCGCTTTACCTGCAAGCCAGCTTGCTGCCGAAAGCCGAACGTGGCGAACTGGTCGCAAAAGCCATTGATGTCTTCCCGCAGTTTGTCCGTTTCCCGAATACGCTGGAAGAAGTGGCGGCGCTGGAGAGTATTGAAGAGTGTTGGTTTGCTCGCCATTTACTGGCCTGCTTCTACTACAACAAACGTAGCTACAACAAAGCCATTGCCTTATGGCAACGTTGCGTAGAGATGTCGCCGGAGTTTGCCGACGGCTGGCGCGGGTTAGCGATCCATGCGTGGAATAAGAAACACGATTATGAGCTGGCCGCGCGTTATCTTGATAATGCTTATCAGCTTGCGCCGCAGGATGCACGTCTGCTTTTCGAACGGGATTTGCTGGATAAGTTAAGTGGAGCCACACCGGAGAAACGACTGGCGCGTCTGGAAAATAATCTGGAAATTGCGCTGAAACGCGACGACATGACCGCAGAACTGCTCAATTTGTGGCATCTCACGGGTCAGGCAGACAAAGCGGCGGACATTCTCGCCACGCGTAAATTCCACCCGTGGGAAGGCGGGGAAGGGAAGGTCACCAGTCAGTTTATCCTCAACCAGTTATTACGCGCCTGGCAGCATCTTGATGCCAGAGAGCCGCAGCAGGCCAGCGAACTGCTTCATGCCGCGCTGTATTATCCGGAGAATTTAAGCGAAGGCCGTTTACCGGGGCAAACTGATAACGACATCTGGTTCTGGCAGGCGATATGCGCCAACGCGCAGGGCGATGAAACTGAAGCGATGCGTTGTTTACGTCTGGCGGCGACCGGCGATCGCACCATTAACATCCACAGTTATTACAACGATCAGCCGGTTGATTATCTCTTCTGGCAAGGAATGGCGCTGCGACTGCTGGGTGAACAGCAAACCGCACAGCAACTGTTTAGTGAAATGAAACAGTGGGCGCAAGAGATGGCGAAAACCAGTATTGAGGCGGATTTCTTTGCTGTTTCACAACCTGACCTGTTATCGCTGTATGGCGATTTACAACAGCAGCATAAAGAAAAATGCCTGATGGTGGCGATGCTGGCGTCCGCGGGACTCGGGGAGGTTGCGCAATATGAGTCTGCTCGCGCTGAATTGACGGCGATTAATCCGGCCTGGCCGAAAGCGGCATTATTCACCACTGTGATGCCTTTTATTTTTAACTACGTTCACTAAACCCTATTAACTGTAATATTTGAGCGGCACGCGCTGCCGCTCATCACAAAATAATTAGAATAAGCCGTTGTTAATAAAAACCCTACAGGAGGCACTATGCCTAAAAAAATGAGAACAACCCGTAATCTATTATTAATGGCTACGCTATTAGGTAGCGCACTATTTGCCAGGGCTGCGGATAAAGAAATGACCATTGGTGCAATATACCTTGATACCCAGGGATATTACGCTGGAGTGCGTCAGGGCGTTCAGGATGCGGCAAAAGATTCTTCAGTACAGGTACAGTTAATTGAAACTAACGCCCAGGGGGATATTTCGAAAGAAAGTACCTTTGTTGATACCCTCGTGGCGCGTAATGTCGATGCCATTATTTTATCGGCAGTGTCTGAAAATGGCAGTAGCCGTACCGTTCGTCGCGCCAGTGAAGCGGGTATTCCGGTGATTTGCTACAACACCTGTATTAATCAAAAGGGTGTCGATAAATATGTCTCGGCGTATCTGGTCGGCGATCCACTGGAATTTGGTAAAAACTGGGTAACGCTGCCGCCGATTATTTTATTGCCAATAAAATTGACCAGCCGAAAATTGCCGTCATCAATTGCGAAGCCTTTGAAGTTTGTGTGCAGCGACGTAAAGGATTTGAAGAAGTATTAAAATCCCGCGTTCCCGGCGCGCAAATTGTCGCTAACCAGGAAGGGACTGTTTTAGATAAAGCGATTTCCGTTGGTGAAAAACTGATTATCTCCACGCCGGATCTCAACGCCATTATGGGGGAGTCGGGCGGTGCGACACTCGGCGCGGTAAAAGCGGTACGTAATCAAAATCAGGCCGGAAAAATTGCTGTTTTCGGTTCGGATATGACAACCGAAATTGCTCAGGAGCTGGAAAACAATCAGGTGCTGAAAGCGGTAGTGGATATTTCCGGTAAGAAAATGGGCAATGCTGTTTTCGCGCAAACATTGAAGGTTATCAATAAACAAGCCGACGGTGAAAAAGTGATTCAGGTGCCAATCGATCTCTATACCAAAACGGAAGATGGTAAACAGTGGCTGGCAACGCACGTTGATGGTCTGCCCTAATCGCTGATTCGCAGAGGTCCCTATGTTCACGGCAACAGAGGCAGTCCCGGTAGCAAAAGTGGTGGCAGGAAATAAGCGTTACCCCGGCGTCGTTGCGCTGGATAACGTTAACTTCACGCTCAATAAAGGCGAAGTTCGTGCGCTGTTAGGTAAAAACGGCGCGGGCAAATCGACTCTCATTCGAATGCTTACCGGCAGCGAACGCCCGGATAGCGGTGATATCTGGATTGGCGAGACGCGACTGGAAGGTGACGAAGCTACGTTGACTCGCCGTGCCGCTGAACTGGGGGTTCGTGCGGTTTATCAGGAATTAAGTCTGGTGGAAGGGCTGACGGTGGCAGAAAACCTCTGCCTTGGTCAATGGCCTCGCCGCAACGGCATGATTGATTACCTGCAAATGGCGCAGGATGCCCAACGTTGCTTACAGGCGCTGGGCGTTGACGTTAGTCCTGAACAACTTGTTTCAACGCTAAGCCCGGCGCAAAAGCAACTGGTGGAAATTGCACGGGTGATGAAGGGCGAGCCGCGCGTGGTCATTCTTGATGAACCCACCAGCTCGCTTGCCAGTGCAGAAGTTGAACTGGTGATCAGTGCGGTGAAAAAGATGTCGGCACTGGGCGTGGCGGTGATTTATGTCAGCCACCGGATGGAAGAAATCCGCCGCATTGCCTCCTATGCCACCGTTATGCGCGATGGTCAGGTGGCGGGCGATGTGATGCTCGAAAACACCTCCACGCATCATATTGTGTCGCTAATGCTAGGGCGTGATCACGTTGATATTGCGCCGGTTGCCCCTCAGGAAATTGTGGATCAGGCCGTACTGGAAGTCCGTGCGTTACGCCATAAGCCCAAGCTGGAGGATATCAGCTTTACGCTACGTCGTGGCGAAGTGCTTGGCATTGCTGGCCTGCTGGGGGCAGGGCGCAGTGAATTGCTGAAGGCGATTGTTGGGCTGGAGACGTATGAACAGGGCGAAATTGTTATCAACGGCGAGAAAATCATGCGCCCCGATTACGGCGACATGCTGAAACGCGGCATTGGCTATACGCCAGAAAACCGCAAAGAAGCGGGGATCATTCCCTGGCTAGGCGTTGACGAAAATACAGTGCTGACCAATCGGCAAAAAATCAGCACCAACGGTGTGCTGCAATGGTCCACCATCCGCCGCCTGACCGAAGAGGTGATGCAGCGGATGACGGTCAAGGCTGCCAGTAGCGAAACACCCATCGGCACGCTTTCTGGTGGCAATCAGCAAAAAGTGGTGATCGGTCGTTGGGTCTATGCCGCCAGCCAGATTTTGTTGCTCGACGAGCCAACGCGCGGCGTCGATATCGAAGCCAAACAGCAGATTTACCGTATTGTCCGTGAGCTGGCTGCCGAAGGAAAAAGCGTGGTGTTTATCTCCAGTGAAGTGGAGGAATTGCCGCTGGTGTGTGACCGCATCCTGTTATTACAGCACGGCACGTTCTCGCAGGAGTTTCACTCGCCGGTCAATGTGGATGAGCTGATGTCCGCCATTCTGTCTGTGCACTGATGAATTTTACCGAGGAACCTGAAGATGTATGCTTCGTCATTACCATTGCCGCAGGGCAAGAGCGTCTCGCTCAAACAATTTGTCAGTCGCCATATTAATGAGATCGGTTTGCTGGTGGTGATTGCCATTCTTTATCTGGTCTTCTCCCTGAACGCGCCTGGCTTTATCTCATTGAATAACCAGATGAACGTGCTGCGCGATGCCGCCACCATTGGGATTGCCGCCTGGGCGATGACGCTGATTATTATCTCCGGTGAAATTGATGTCAGCGTTGGGCCGATGGTGGCTTTTGTCTCGGTGTGCCTGGCATTTTTGCTGCAATTTGAAGTTCCGTTGGCGATTGCTTGTCTGCTGGTGTTGCTGTTAGGCGCGCTGATGGGAACGCTCGCCGGGGTGCTGCGCGGCGTGTTTAACGTACCAAGTTTCGTTGCCACACTGGGGCTGTGGAGCGCTCTGCGCGGAATGGGGCTGTTTATGACCAACGCACTGCCAGTGCCGATTGACGAAAACGAGGTGCTGGACTGGCTGGGCGGACAATTTCTCGGTGTGCCAGTATCCGCGCTGATCATGATGGTGTTGTTTGCGCTGTTTGTGTTCATTAGCCGAAAAACCGCCTTCGGGCGCTCGGTTTTTGCCGTTGGCGGTAATGCCACGGCGGCGCAGTTGTGCGGTATTAACGTTCGTCGAGTGCGCATTCTTATCTTTACCCTTTCGGGATTATTAGCGGCGGTGACCGGCATTTTGTTGGCGGCACGCCTCGGTTCCGGTAACGCAGGTGCCGCAAACGGTCTGGAGTTTGACGTCATCGCCGCGGTCGTGGTCGGCGGTACGGCACTTTCCGGCGGTCGCGGTTCCCTGTTCGGTACATTGCTTGGTGTGCTGGTGATTACGCTAATCGGTAACGGTCTGGTGCTGCTCGGTATTAACTCCTTTTTCCAGCAGGTGGTACGCGGCGTCATCATCGTGGTGGCGGTGCTGGCGAATATCTTGCTGACCCAGCGAAGCAGTAAAGCGAAACGCTAAACCTTAACGCCCCTGGCGCGGGTGCTGCAGGGATGAAAATTAATCGTATTGTTAATGAGGGATTTATGAAAACGATGCTGGCTGCTTATTTACTAGGAAATTCAACCGTCGATCTGCGGGAAGTTGCGGTGCCGACGCCGGGGATTAACCAGGTACTGATCAAAATGAAATCCTCCGGGATTTGCGGAAGCGATGTCCACTATATCTATCATCAACACCGTGCCACGGCGGCGGCACCCGATAAACCGTTATACCAGGGATTTATCAACGGTCATGAACCGTGCGGGCAGATTGTGGCGATGGGGCAAGGCTGCCGCCATTTTAAAGAGGGCGACCGCGTGCTGGTGTATCACATTTCTGGCTGTGGTTTTTGCCCGAACTGCCGCCGCGGCTTTCCTATCTCTTGTACTGGCAAAGGAAAAGCGGCTTACGGCTGGCAGCGTGACGGCGGTCATGCCGAATATCTGCTGGCGGAAGAAAAAGATCTGATCCTCCTGCCGGATGCGCTGAGCTACGAAGATGGTGCGTTTATCAGTTGCGGCGTTGGCACGGCCTATGAAGGGATTTTGCGCGGCGAAGTTTCCGGCAGCGATAACGTGCTGGTGGTCGGTCTGGGGCCGGTCGGCATGATGGCGATGATGCTGGCGAAAGGTCGCGGTGCAAAACGGATCATCGGCGTTGATATGCTGCCGGAACGTCTGGCGATGGCAAAACAGTTAGGGGGGATGGATCACGGCTATTTAGCAACCACCGAAGGTCTGCCGCAGATAATTGCTGAACTTACCCACGGTGGCGCGGATGTTGCGCTCGATTGTTCCGGTAATGCCGCAGGTCGCTTGCTGGCACTGCAATCCACTGCTGACTGGGGGCGGGTGGTTTACATTGGTGAAACCGGAAAAGTGGAATTCGAGGTCAGCGCTGATCTGATGCACCATCAACGGCGGATTATCGGCTCCTGGGTGACCAGTCTGTTCCATATGGAAAAATGCGCCCACGATTTGACTGACTGGAAGCTGTGGCCGCGTAACGCCATTACCCATCGCTTCTCGCTAGAACAGGCAGGTGATGCCTATGTGCTGATGGCGAGCGGCAAATGCGGGAAAGTTGTGATTAACTTCCCGGATTAAGGAGTTAGCGGATGACCATCTATACCTTATCCCACGGGTCGCTAAAGCTGGACGTTTCTGACCAGGGCGGCGTAATCGAAGGCTTCTGGCGCGATACGACGCCGCTCTTACGTCCTGGTAAAAAAAGCGGTGTGGCAACCGATGCCTCATGTTTTCCGCTGGTGCCATTTGCAAACCGGGTGAGCGGCAACCGTTTTGTCTGGCAGGGGCGTGAGTATCAACTGCAACCGAATGTTGAGTGGGATGCGCACTATCTACACGGCGATGGCTGGCTGGGCGAGTGGCAATGTGTCTCGCACAGCGATGATAGTTTGTGTCTGGTGTATGAACATCGCAGCGGTGTCTATCACTATCGGGTAAGTCAGGCGTTTCATTTAACGGCGGATACGCTGACGGTGACGCTCTCTGTCACCAATCAAGGGGCAGAGACGCTGCCATTTGGTACCGGCTGGCATCCTTATTTTCCGTTGTCACCACAAACGCGGATTCAGGCGCAGGCGAGCGGTTACTGGCTGGAACGGGAGCAGTGGCTGGCGGGTGAGTTTTGCGAGCAGCTACCGCAGGAACTGGATTTTAACCAGCTCGCGCCGTTGCCGCGTCAGTGGGTGAACAATGGTTTTGCCGGATGGAATGGTCAGGCCCGCATCGAGCAGCCGCAGGAAGGTTATGCCATCATCATGGAAACGACGCCACCTGCACCGTGTTATTTCATCTTTGTTTCCGACCCTGCGTTTGATAAAGGATATGCGTTTGATTTCTTCTGTCTGGAACCGATGAGCCATGCGCCGGATGAGCATCATCGCCCGGAAGGGGGTGATCTCATTGCGCTAGCACCAGGGGAATCAACAACCTCAGAGATGTCGTTGCGGGTAGAGTGGCTGTAATTTATAAAATGCCGGATAAGGCGTTCACGCCGCATCCGGCATCTTTCCTAACGCCGATCGAGAGAAATTGCCCCCGGTCCGGTAATTGCCAATAGCAAGAACGCGCCAGCGATACTGACATTCTTCCAGAAATTAATCATATTTGGCCCAACCGCATCGCCGGTCATATCCCAGTAATGGTGACCAATCACCGCCGTACCCAGCGTGTAGAAAATAAACAGCACCGCCAGCGGACGGGTGAAAAAGCCAAGCACGATTAATATCGCGGCGGGCACTTCCATAACTACCGCAATAATCGCTGCCAGCATCGGCATTGGCGCGCCCAACGAGGCCATATATTGGACCGTACCGTCAAAGCCCATCATTTTGGGAAAACCAAAAATAATGAAAATTAAGACCACGGCGATACGGGCAATTAATAACAAAACGGGGCGGGCAGCTCCAAAATCAAAATAACGTAGTGTGTTCATAACCAATCCCTTTGCAAGATAATGTGATTTAAACGTAATACACACTCTTGCACCTCGCCACGCCCCAGGCATTGAGATATTCGCTAATTATCCTGATTACAGTGATTTAAGCGCGATGTTCTCATCTATCAGCAGTTTCGCATCAAACGTTTTGCCGCTCTGGATCCATTTGCGAATTGGGCGAATCTCACGGCCCTGATTCAGCGTGACCGCACCGATAAGCACGCCGTTTTGCAGATTAAACCAAATCGCCTTCTGAGTTTCCGGGTTGCCACGACAAAGCCAGTCATCGCCACGCATATCGCCAATAAACTGTAAGTTATCACTGTACTGATCGCTCCAGAACCACGGCGGCGGCAGTAGCGGTAGCGGTAGCCCTAACATTGCGGCAGCGGCAATTTGCGCCTGGTTATTGGCGTTTTCCCAGCTTTCGCAGCGGTGTAGTGCACCATTATCAAGACGAGTGATTGCCACATCGCCACCGGCAAAGATCGCGGGATCGCAGGTGCGGCAAGCCTCATCAATGACAATGCCATTGGCAGTATCAAGGTTGGCCTCGCGAGCCAGTTGCTCGTTGGCGCTGATACCAATACCGTAAATCACCACATCAGCCTGAAGCGTTTCCCCACTTTGCAGCGTCAGTTCTACTTTTTCACCATCGACCACATGTTCAATGGCATTATTGAGCAGAATGCGCACACCAGCCTGCTGATGGCGCTGTAAAAGATAGCGTTGCACGGGCGGTGGTGCATTACGGCCCATGACGGTTGCCGCCAGTTCAATCACTGTCACCTTACATCTGCGCTGCGCTGCGCTGCGCTGCGCTGCGCTGCGTGGCGCTGGCAGCCAGTTCCAGACCAATAGTTCCGGCACCGACAATCACGACTGACCGTTCGGGCTGCAGAACTTCTCGCAGTCTGGCGGCATCACCGGCATGGTGTAGGGTAAAGCAGCGTTCTCCCAGTGCATCAAGCAACGGCAGCGGTCGAGCTGCCGCGCCGGTTGCTATAAAAAGCTGATCCCAGTGCCAGCTTTCGCCGTTGGTTAACACTAACTCTCGTGTGTCGCGACCCAGCGTTTTGATGGTTACACCGGAATGCAGATGAACATTGTTTTCCTGCCACCAGTTAGCGGGTAACACCTGCTGTAACTGCGGGGAATCTTCCAGCAACATGGATTTCGAGAGTGGAGGTCGTTCATAAGGAAGATGTCGCTCATCGGAAAACAGATGCAGCTCACCGGTGAACCCTTGCTGGCGTAGCGAGGCCGCAGCCATTGCCGCCGCTTGCCCGCCACCGACAATAATGATCGTTTTTTCTTTCATCGTGCTTCCTTAAAGATCCAGCCCAGCCGCTACGTGGCGAATGCCGCGAATCGCTAAACCCGCATCAGCGTTGATCATCACACCGCTTAATGCGCGATTATTGCGCCGCGATGCCAACATCACATACGGCCCCGTAAAATCCGCCGGTTGCGGGAAAAATTGCAGCGGTAAAATGGCGGCAATTTTCTCCGGCGTCAGAGACTGCATTATCGAGGTTTCACTTTGCCCGAGCGCCTGTGGGCCGCGCAGGTCGCTGGCCATACCACACGGGCCGACGCCATTCACCCGCACTTTCGGTGCCAGTTCATAAGCCAGTTGGCGAATAAGTCCGGTTGCGGCATGTTTACTGGTGGTGTACAGCGGGCCACCGCCGCCAGGATACCAGGCGGCATTTGACAGTGTGAAAATCATGCTGCCTTCACTGGCGATTAACGCCGGAGCGCAGGCTTTTGCGCCCAGCAGGTAACCGAGTACGTTGACGTTAAACAGCTCGTGGAAGCCGGTTTCGAGCGTCTCTGCGGGAGTATTAACCAGTGAGGCATTGTGATCCCAGATGCCTGCATTGCCGATAAAACAATCCAGCTTGCCGGAACGAGTCAGGATCTGATCGACCGCGCGTTGATAATCGGCATAACAGGTCACGTTACCTTCCACCGCCAGAATATGTTCGCCAAATCGCTGACGCAGACTGGCGACTTTTGCCGCCGACAGTTCCAGCGTGGCAACTTGCGCGCCTTCTTCGATAAATCGCTCGACCAGCGCCAGCCCTAATCCCGATCCGCCGCCGGTAATAAAAATGGACTCGTTATGCAGATCGCTCATGGCTGCGCCTCCGGTAAGTCGATGAAAATGTCACCACCTTCAACGTGTACTGGATAAGTGGTGAGCGGATCGGTGGCGGGCAGGCATAACGCTTTCCCCGTTTTCAGGCAAAAACTGGCGGCGTGTAGCGGGCACTCCACCGTGGCGTCATCTTCCAGATACCCTTCTGACATCGACGCATTACCATGGCTGCAACGATCGTTAATGGCATAAAACTCGCCGCCCACGTTGAACAAGGCGATGACGGGCGAGGTATCTATCCGGAGAGCCTCACCCTCCGGCACATCCGCAACGGGACACGCATAAATTCGATTCATCAGAACAGTACACTCAGGTTATGGGAAGTGATCACCGCTTGATCCAGGACGATATCCCGTTCCAGCAAGCGCCAGTTGTCATCTTCCAGACGGCGAACTTTGTCGAAACGCGTTCCAACATAGAATGTTTCATCGCGCTCTTTTTGTGCCCGATAAAGTAGATAATTCACCCTCACGGCAAATACGTTTGGGATGTCGGTTTCGCTTACCTGGCAGTTGCTGATTAAGTGACGAGTGCGTGACGGCGGCTCTTCTGCCCAGGCCATGCCCGTTTCCAGACGGGCGATTCGCCGCTCCAGCTGGTCTTTGGTGTCATTGAAAATCCAGGTCGTCGGCGGCTGGACGCCTTTGCGACGGTCGCGTGTTTGCGCGTTAACCGTGGTGCGCATGGTGTAACGAATCTCTTCGTCGAGCTGTGCCAACCAGTCACGAAATTTCCAGTCATCCAGCAGACTGGCTTCGTGAAAGAGAAACTGGCTAATGCGGTGATGTAACTCCAGTGAAACTTGCGCACTCATTTCATCACCTCCTGCTGGTAAGCGGCGGTTTTATCGAGCACTTCCTGCCAGCTTTCGCTACTCAGAAGATCGGCCCAGCGTTGGTACATTCCACGAGCGGCAGTTTCTGAAAAGATATAGTTAGTAATGCCAGGAATGCCGTCGTCGCGGCGCTTTTCCTGACCAAGCCCCATTTCCAGACACAGTTTGCTGTTGCGGGCGCGGTGGCCTTTAAGCAATTTCTGGATTTCACACCAGTTCTCCGAGTCATCCTGCTCGAGAAAACCAGCAGGACCAAAAGCACGAGTGGCGCTGTTTTCAAAAGCGGCTTTAACTTCATCGGAGGCGGCTTTGTCAGTAATACAGAACGCCCACACTTCAACTTGATCAGGGCCGCGCGGATGCCAGACGCGGAGTGTGGCAGTGCCGTTTAGCCATGAAAGCGTGGGGAATATATTGTTATGACCCGCCAGGCGCAGGGCGCGAACTTCACCTAAACGTTGTTCTGCTTCGGCATAGGTTTCGCGGTAATAGCTTGAAACTGCGCCATCGACCCAGACATTAGCATCCGGTTTTTCAGTAAAGAAGAAACCGCTACCGTGACCGTCCTGACCAAATTGCAGCGCATCTTTGGCGGTTTCCCACACCGGGCGGGCGGTTTGTCCATCACCGAGGCGCTTATCGCTGCCATCATCTTTCGCCCCTAATACCTGAACGGCAGAAGCATGGCTGAACAGAGCATGATACTGGTCACTGGCGAACTGCTCTGCCGGGAATTTCCAGTTACAGTTGATCACCCACTTTTGTACGCCGCCGACAATTTCGGTGCCGCCTTCGCGACGATCCAGCATGCCATCCAGATACCAGGCAATGTCACCCAGGTAATCATGCAGGCCCGGTGCGCTGGTATCCCAGTTGCCAAAAATCAGTCCTTTATAACTCTCCACACAAGGAACTTCGTTTAGCCCCCAGTGGGATTTACACAACCCTTGTGGGTAGGCGCGAGGTTCCAGCGGTACATCGATCAACTCGCCGTTAATGCCATAAGACCAGCCGTGATACGGGCAGGTAAAGGCGCGACTGTTGCCACAATCTGCATAACTCACACGCATGGCCCGGTGGCGGCATTGGTTGAGAAACGCCTTGATGCTGCCGTCTTTCTGGCGCACCACGACAACTGCATCTTCTCCCATGTAGGTGTTAAAGAAATCACCGGGTTTTGGGATCTGGCTTTCGTGGGCGAGAAATAGCCAGCAACGACCGAAAATACGCTCAAGCTCCAGTTGGTAAATGTCCGGGTCGGTATAAATACGCGGAGTGACCCGACCGTTTTGGGTGTCAATCAGTTGGTAAATGTTCAAATCTGAGGGTGTGGTCATATTTTTTAATCCTGAAAGATAAGATGTATTGACCTTCTATTTTTGTGCCATAAGGATGTTGCTGGTTGGTTGCTAATATGTGAAATAGTTAATTTCTACCAGCTGAGACGTTTTTTCGATAACAAGGGGAAGGTGATGGAACTACGGCATTTACGCTATTTCGTCGCAGTGGCGCAGGCACTGAACTTTACCCGTGCGGCGGAAAAACTGCATACCTCACAGCCTTCGTTAAGCAGCCAGATCCGCGATCTTGAAAACTGTGTCGGTGTTCCGTTACTGGTGAGGGATAAGCGCAAAGTCGCGTTGACGGCGGCGGGAGAATGTTTTCTCCAGGACGCGCTGGCAATCCTCGAACAAGCGGAAAATGCCAAATTACGGGCGCGGAAAATTGTTCAGGAAGACAGACAATTAACCATTGGCTTTGTGCCATCGGCGGAAGTGAATTTATTGCCAAAAGTATTACCGATGTTTCGTCTCAGACAGCCAGACACCTTGATTGAGCTGGTGAGTTTAATCACCACGCAACAGGAGGAAAAAATTCGCCGTGGTGAACTCGACGTCGGCTTAATGCGCCATCCTGTTTATAGCCCGGAGATTGATTATCTGGAGCTTTTTGACGAACCATTAGTGGTGGTGTTACCGGTTGATCACCCTTTAGCACATGAAAAAGAGATCACCGCCGCGCAACTGGATGGCGTGAATTTCGTCAGTACCGATCCGGCGTATTCCGGTTCGCTTGCGCCGATCGTTAAAGCGTGGTTTGCGCAAGAAAACAGCCAGCCAAATATCGTCCAGGTGGCAACGAATATTCTGGTGACCATGAATCTGGTGGGCATGGGGCTGGGCGTCACTTTGATACCCGGTTATATGAATAATTTTAATACCGGGCAGGTTGTTTTTCGTCCCATTGCCGGAAATGTGCCTTCCATTGCTTTACTGATGGCGTGGAAGAAAGGGGAGATGAAGCTGGCATTACGCGATTTCATCGCCATTGTGCAGGAACGTTTGGCAAGCGTAACGGCATAATTACGCATTATTTTTGCAACATGCGTCGCGGATCGCAGTTTTTTAGTGCTTGTGAACTGGCGTTACAGACATCGGGAAGCAGGCTCGAATATTCTTATTTTTCAACTTGCACCAACATTCGATTAACCCCAGACTAACGCCTCCTGACGGGAGGGACTCATGGTTTTGCAATCCACGCGCTGGTTGGCGCTCGGCTATTTCACATACTTTTTTAGTTACGGCATTTTTTTACCTTTCTGGAGCGTCTGGCTTAAAGGGATTGGTTTAACGCCAGAAACCATCGGCCTGTTATTGGGGGCAGGTCTGGTTGCCCGTTTTCTCGGGAGTTTGCTCATCGCGCCCCGCGTCAGCGATCCTTCCCGCCTGATTTCCGCCTTGCGCGTGCTGGCACTGCTGCCACTTCTCTTTGCTGTCGCCTTCTGGGCGGGGGCGCACGTAGCGTGGCTGATGCTGGTGATGATTGGCTTTAACCTCTTTTTCTCACCGCTGGTACCGTTGACCGATGCACTGGCGAATACGTGGCAAAAGCAGTTCCCGCTTGATTACGGCAAAGTGCGACTGTGGGGCTCGGTGGCGTTTGTCATTGGCTCGGCGCTGACGGGCAAACTGGTCACTATGTTTGATTATCGGGTGATCCTCGTGCTGTTGACGTTGGGCGTGGCATCCATGCTGCTCGGCTTTCTCATCCGTCCGACGATTCAGCCACAAGGGGCAAGCCGCCAGCAGGAGAGCACCGGTTGGTCTGCGTGGTTGGCGCTGGTTCGCCAGAACTGGCGCTTTCTGGCCTGCGTTTGTTTATTGCAGGGGGCACATGCGGCCTATTACGGTTTTAGCGCCATTTACTGGCAGGCAGCTGGCTACTCGGCCTCGGCGGTGGGGTATTTGTGGTCGCTGGGCGTGGTGGCGGAAGTCATTATCTTTGCGCTGAGTAATAAACTTTTCCGCCGTTGTAGTGCTCGCGATATGCTGTTGATCTCGGCGATTTGCGGCGTAGTGCGCTGGGGCATTATGGGAGCAACTACGGCGTTGCCGTGGTTGATAGTGGTGCAAATTCTGCATTGCGGCACCTTCACGGTCTGCCACCTGGCCGCCATGCGTTATATTGCTGCTCGCCAGGTTAGCGAAGTCATCCGTTTACAGGCGGTTTACTCTGCCGTCGCGATGGGCGGCAGTATCGCTATCATGACCGTTTTCGCCGGTTTCCTGTATCAATATCTGGGCCACGGCGTGTTCTGGGTAATGGCGCTGGTGGCGCTTCCGGCAATGTTTTTGCGCCCGAAAGTTGTTCCCTCATGCTGATTCGAGCATTTTGCGGATCTGCTCCTGTTGATGTGTTGTCAGCGTCAGGTCCGTATAGATCAGCGGTGGTGAAAAGAGCGGTAACGGCATGGTATAAGGCGCAATAATCAGTGCCGCGCCACGCGGAGCGCCTGTCTGCAAAAATGCCTTTACCGACATATGCTTAATGTTGAGCGGCAGTAACGTTAGTTCGCGTAACTGCTGCTCAATCTGCGCTTCTCGCTCGCTATCATTCCCGGTCAGTAGAATAATCTGTTTTTCATGCAGATCGTTTTCCTGCATTAGCCAGGCACCGAAAATCACCGCGACCAGACCACTTTCCTCATCAGAAAGATGGACGCCGTATTCACTTTCAAATCCGGCCAGCGCCGCGCGGGTGGTGCGTACCAGGCGTGGATACAGTCTGGCGAACTCTTCCTGCAGGGTATTATCAATACCGATGGCAAACAAACTGCGATTTAACGCCTGGGCGAGGTGGATATAAAGCTGATCACATAACCCCTGTTCATCATAAAAACGAACATTTCCCAGCTCACGAAAATGGTTTACCAGACGTTTGATAGACTGACGCAATTGTCTGTCCCGCTGATGCGCATCCCGCAGTGGATCGGGAACCCGCAACATGGAAAAAAGTAATGCCATAAACAGTGGCTCATCAGGCGGTACATGCTGGAGCGCCCGACGCTGCCAGTGGCGTCCAATTTCCTGCGCTACCTGAAATTCAAGGCAGGATTCCGCCCAGCGACGTTGGAGCGGATTAAACTGAGGCGTAATTCCAGCGTGGTGCTGCAGCAAACAATATTGCAGATACAGACACAGGAAATGAATATCGCGCGATTCAAAGCGTTTTTGCAGCCGTCGGGAGCAGAGATTCACTAACGCTTGTAGATTGGTATCGTCGTAAAAGTTACGCGCAATTCCGCGCCGCTTCAGTTCACTCTTCAGGGCGGGGGTGAATTGGCTGGTAATAAATGACGGACACAGACGGAAACCACGTCGTAGCCAGTGAAATAAACACAAACGTTGGTTAAGCACTGTACCTTCAACCCGGTAGCTACCGTCATAACCAGTCGTCAGTGTGAGTTGATGATAGCGCAGGATCTCCCGTCCTGTTTCGCTGATATCAAGACTGGCAATATCATCATCCACACCATTAAGCTCGCTGAAGGTTGCCATGGTGGCGGTCAACCCCGGCTGAAAGAGCGTCAGCAAGATCTGGCAGCGGCGCTGGGGAGCCGAAAGGACAGATGGTGGAGCAAGCGTAGGCATCATCTGTAGATCTCCCATAAGCATAATTGATAAGAATAGCTAAAGTTTGCTCAGGGAAATGGCGAAGGGAATGCTAATCATCAGAAATGTTGGCAAGCGTCACAGAATTTTTCTCATTTTAAACTGTTCTGACCAGTGGATTAGCATGTCTTAAGGTGGTTTTGTGAATGATTATCGTGCTAGCGATCATGGGTTAGTTCTGCGGATTCAACGCGCTAAGGATAAAGTCCACCATCTGTTCGCGATAAACATTGCCGTGACGATCGGAAAAAGCATCAATGTGTTCGCCATCCGGGATTAGGATCAACCGTTTTGGCTCTTTTGCCAGGCTATACAACTTTTCGCTGTGCTGCCATGGGATAACGTGATCGGCTTTACCGTGAATGAGTAAAAGCGGGATCGGGCTGACGCTGGCGATGTAATTTTCGCCGCTGTAACTCTCATCAAGTAAGTAGCCACTGCCGGGGATCATCTGGTTGGCGATGGTTGCATAAGAGGCAAATGTGGAGTCGAGGATCACCGCACGTATGCCTTCACGATCACCCTGACCAATAACAGCAAGAATATTCGCCCCGCCAATACTCTGCCCGAACAGCACCAGCTGTTGTGGGTTTACATCACTGCGATGGCGCACCACATTGATGGCGCTTTGCGTATCGTCCAGCAATCCGGCCTGGGACGGAGTGCCTTTTGATTTACCAAACCCGCGATAATCAAACATAAAAACGTTGAAATTACGCTCAGGTAACCAACTGACCAGCGGCCAGTGGGCGGACATATTTCCGGCATTGCCGTGAGCATGAATGATGGTTGCGATGGCGTTGTCAGCAGGGCCCGTCGAAGAAGGAATAAACCAGCCTTGCAGACGAGTACCGTCCTTAGCCGTAAATTCGACGGATTCCGCCGACCAGGGGTCGGGACCGTAAATTTTATCGTCAGGATAATAGAAGAAGTTGATGGCAACGCGCGGCACTAAATAAACGCAGAAGGCAACAACAAAGAGAATAAACAGAATTTTGGGAACGCGTTTGTTCACTGGCAGTGCCATAACCTTTCCTTGCGACTTCTTTATCATCCATTAATCGGGGAAAGATGGTGGGAGAGTGACGAAAGAAAGTAAAGCGGTGAGGAAGTATTTCGGAATAGCGCCTGAAAGGCGAGGGCGGGTGAGTGATATCACCCGCCTGAGTCATTAATGCTTCAGAGCGTCGCTTAACTCGTCACGCATGTTCGCCAGTATGGCTTTCACAACACGCGGGTTACCAGCAACGATGTTACCGGTCAGCATATAGTTATGACCACCGGTGAAGTCGCTGACGATGCCGCCCGCTTCACGAACCAGCAGCTCGCCTGCCGCGAAATCCCACGGACGCAGACCGATTTCAAAGAAACCGTCAACACGACCCGCAGCGACGTAAGCCAGATCCAGCGCCGCAGAACCGGTACGACGGAAGTCTGCACATTCGTTGAACAGCTTGCCGACGATGTTGATGTAGGTAGTGGCGTACTGTTTTGCTTTGAACGGGAAGCCGGTCGCCAGAATGGTACCGTCGAGATCGCGAGCGGTGCTACCGCGCAGACGGTAGCCGTTCAGCTGTGCGCCTTGACCGCGAGTGGCGGTGAACAGTTCGTTACGCATAGGATCGTATACCACAGCAACTTCGGTGCGGCCTTTGATACGAACGGCGATAGATACCGCGAAGTGCGGCAGACGTTTGATAAAGTTGGTAGTACCATCCAGTGGATCGATAACCCATTGAACATCCTGATCAGTACCTTCAAGTTCACCGCTTTCTTCGGTGATGATGGTGTGCTGTGGGTAAGATTTACGAATCGTGTCGATAATCACCGCTTCGGCAGCTTTATCTACGTTGGTCACGAAATCGTTACTGCCTTTCTGGCTCGCTTCTACAGCGTCCGGGGTTTCATAGTTTTTGGCAATTAAATTACCCGCCTTGCGCGCTGCGCGCACGGCGATGTTCAGCATCGGATGCATCGGTCTCTCTCACTGGATGTTAAAGAACGGGAAAACGGCGCAGAGTATAGCAGCGAGATCGGCATCTGTCTTCGTTTTATGATAAGATGCGTGAATAATCTTTAGATGAAGAAAGACAATGCTGCAAAATATTCGAATTGTGCTGGTGGAGACGTCACACACCGGCAATATGGGTTCTGTTGCCCGTGCCATGAAAACAATGGGATTAACCAATCTGTGGCTGGTTAATCCACTGGTGAAACCCGACTCCCAGGCGATTGCCCTGGCTGCAGGGGCCAGCGATGTGATTGGTAATGCTCACATCGTCGATACGCTCGACGAAGCGTTAGCCGGTTGTAGCCTGGTGGTGGGCACCAGCGCACGCTCCCGCACGCTGCCGTGGCCGATGCTCGACCCGCGCGAATGCGGTCTGAAAAGCGTCGCTGAAGCGGCAAATACCCCGGTGGCGCTGGTGTTTGGTCGTGAGCGCGTCGGCTTGACCAATGAAGAGTTGCAGAAATGCCATTATCATGTCGCGATTGCGGCAAACCCGGAATACAGTTCGCTGAACCTGGCAATGGCGGTTCAGGTTATTGCCTATGAAGTGCGTATGGCCTGGCTGGCAACTCAGGAAAATGGCGAGCAGGTCGAGCATGAAGAGACGCCGTATCCGCTGGTCGATGATCTGGAGCGTTTTTATGGTCATCTGGAACAAACGCTGCTGGCAACCGGTTTTATCCGTGAAAACCATCCGGGGCAGGTGATGAATAAATTGCGCCGTCTGTTTACCCGTGCGCGCCCGGAAAGCCAGGAATTGAATATCCTGCGCGGGATTCTGGCTTCTATTGAGCAGCAGAATAAAGGTAACAAGGCCGAATAACAGTGGTTGCCTGATGCGACGCTTAACGCGTCTTATCAGGCCTACAATGTACAGAATCGTAGGTCGGATAAGGTGTTCACACCGCATCCGACAACAGGTACAAACGCCACGATAAAAAAATGGCACTGAAGGTTAAATACCCGACTAAATCAGTCAAGTAAATAGTTGACCAATTTACTCGGGAATGTCAGACTTGACCCTGCTATGCAATACCCCCACTTTTACAATAAAAAACCCCGGGCAGGGGCGAGTTTGAGGTGAAGTAAGACATGAGACTGACATCTAAAGGGCGCTATGCCGTGACCGCAATGCTTGACGTTGCGCTCAACTCTGAAGCGGGCCCGGTACCGTTGGCTGATATTTCCGAACGTCAGGGAATTTCCCTTTCTTATCTGGAACAACTGTTTTCCCGTCTGCGTAAAAATGGTCTGGTTTCCAGCGTACGTGGACCAGGCGGTGGTTATCTGTTAGGCAAAGATGCCAGCAGCATCGCCGTTGGCGAAGTGATTAGCGCCGTTGACGAATCTGTAGATGCCACCCGTTGTCAGGGTAAAGGCGGCTGCCAGGGCGGCGATAAATGCCTGACCCACGCGCTGTGGCGTGATTTGAGCGACCGTCTCACCGGTTTTCTCAACAACATTACTTTAGGCGAACTGGTTAATAACCAGGAAGTGCTGGATGTGTCTGGTCGTCAGCATACTCACGACGCGCCACGCACCCGCACACAAGACGCGATCGACGTTAAGTTACGCGCTTAATAAAAAGAATTCAGAATCAGGCCGGAGTGCTAAATACTCCGTAAACACGGTCGTACATCCAGCCGGTAGCCTGATTCCTTGCATTGAGTGATGTACGGAGTTTATAGAGCAATGAAATTACCGATTTATCTCGACTACTCCGCAACCACGCCGGTGGACCCGCGTGTTGCCGAGAAAATGATGCAGTTCATGACGATGGACGGAACCTTTGGTAACCCGGCCTCTCGTTCTCACCGTTTCGGCTGGCAGGCTGAAGAAGCGGTAGATATCGCCCGTAATCAGATTGCCGATCTGGTCGGCGCTGATCCGCGTGAAATCGTCTTTACCTCTGGTGCAACCGAATCTGACAACCTGGCGATCAAAGGTGCAGCCAACTTTTATCAGAAAAAAGGCAAGCACATCATCACCAGCAAAACCGAACACAAAGCGGTACTGGATACTTGCCGTCAGCTGGAGCGCGAAGGTTTCGAAGTCACCTACCTGGCACCGCAGCGTAACGGTATTATCGACCTGAAAGAACTCGAAGCGGCGATGCGTGACGACACCATCCTTGTTTCCATCATGCACGTAAATAACGAAATCGGCGTGGTGCAGGATATCGCGGCTATCGGCGAAATGTGCCGTGCTCGTGGCATTATCTATCACGTTGATGCAACCCAGAGCGTGGGCAAACTGCCAATCGACCTGAGCCAGTTGAAAGTTGACCTGATGTCTTTCTCCGGTCACAAAATCTATGGCCCGAAAGGTATCGGTGCGCTGTATGTGCGTCGTAAACCGCGTGTACGCATCGAAGCGCAAATGCACGGCGGCGGTCACGAGCGCGGTATGCGTTCCGGCACTCTGCCTGTTCACCAGATCGTCGGAATGGGCGAAGCCTATCGCATCGCAAAAGAAGAGATGGCGACCGAGATGGAACGTCTGCGCGGCCTGCGTAACCGTCTGTGGAACGGCATCAAAGATATCGAAGAAGTTTACCTGAACGGTGACCTGGAACACGGTGCGCCGAACATTCTCAACGTCAGCTTCAACTACGTTGAAGGTGAGTCGCTGATTATGGCGCTGAAAGACCTCGCAGTTTCTTCAGGTTCCGCCTGTACGTCAGCAAGCCTCGAACCGTCCTACGTGCTGCGCGCGCTGGGGCTGAACGACGAGCTGGCACATAGCTCTATCCGTTTCTCTTTAGGTCGTTTTACTACTGAAGAAGAGATCGACTACACCATCGAGTTAGTTCGTAAATCCATCGGTCGTCTGCGTGACCTTTCTCCGCTGTGGGAAATGTACAAGCAGGGCGTGGATCTGAACAGCATCGAATGGGCTCATCATTAATCGGTATCGGAATCAGGAGAATTTATAATGGCTTACAGCGAAAAAGTTATCGACCATTACGAGAATCCGCGTAACGTGGGTTCCTTTGATAACAACGACGAGAACGTCGGCAGCGGCATGGTGGGTGCACCGGCCTGTGGCGACGTAATGAAGTTGCAGATTAAAGTCAACGATGAAGGTATCATTGAAGACGCGCGTTTTAAAACTTACGGCTGCGGTTCCGCTATCGCTTCCAGCTCCCTGGTCACCGAATGGGTGAAAGGGAAGTCTCTCGACGAAGCGCAGGCGATCAAAAACACCGATATTGCTGAAGAACTTGAACTGCCGCCGGTGAAAATTCACTGTTCTATTCTGGCAGAAGACGCGATCAAAGCCGCCATTGCGGACTATAAAAGCAAACGTGAAGCAAAATAAGAGTTGAGGTTTGGTTATGTCGATTACACTGAGCGACAGTGCAGCAGCGCGAGTAAATACCTTTCTGGCTAACCGCGGCAAAGGGTTTGGCCTGCGTCTGGGCGTGAGAACCTCCGGATGTTCAGGTATGGCTTATGTACTGGAATTTGTTGACGAACCGACGCCGGAAGACATCGTGTTTGAAGACAAAGGCGTGAAAGTCGTGGTCGATGGCAAAAGCCTGCAATTTCTGGACGGTACGCAGCTGGACTTCGTAAAAGAAGGCCTGAATGAAGGGTTTAAATTCACCAACCCGAACGTTAAAGATGAGTGTGGTTGCGGCGAAAGCTTCCACGTTTGATGCGCATACCGATAACCCCACCGTGGTCGCCTGCGCGTGGGGTTTGTTTTACCTGATTCGCCGTTATCGCGGCGGATCGCAGCCCTGAGAATGTTATGGATTACTTCACCCTCTTTGGCTTGCCTGCCCGTTATCAACTCGATACCCAGGCACTGAGCCTGCGTTTTCAGGATCTACAACGTCAGTATCATCCTGATAAATTCGCCAGCGGAAGCCTGGCGGAACAACTCGCCGCCGTACAGCAATCTGCAACCATTAACCAGGCCTGGCAAACGCTGCGTCATCCGTTAATGCGCGCGGAATATTTGCTTTCTTTACACGGTTTTGATCTCGCCAGCGAGCAGCATACTGTGCGCGACACCGCGTTCCTGATGGAACAGTTGGAGCTGCGCGAAGAGCTGGACGAGATCGAACAGGCGAAAGATGAAGCGCGGCTGGAAAGCTTTATCAAACGTGTGAAAAAGATGTTTGATACCCGCCATCAGTTGATGGTTGAACAGTTAGACAACGAGGCGTGGGACGCGGCGGCGGATACGGTGCGTAAGCTGCGTTTTCTCGATAAACTGCGGAGCAGTGCCGAACAACTCGAAGAAAAACTGCTCGATTTTTAATTTCTGGAAGCTAAACATGGCCTTATTACAAATTAGTGAACCTGGTTTGAGTGCTGCGCCGCATCAGCGTCGTCTGGCGGCTGGTATTGACCTGGGCACAACCAACTCGCTGGTGGCGACAGTGCGCAGCGGTCAGGCCGAAACGTTAGCCGACCATGAAGGCCGTCACCTGCTGCCATCTGTTGTTCACTATCAACAGCAAGGGCATTCGGTGGGTTATGACGCGCGTACTAACGCAGCGCTTGACACCGCCAACACCATTAGTTCTGTTAAACGCCTGATGGGGCGCTCGCTGGCTGATATCCAGCAACGCTATCCGCATCTGCCTTATCAATTCCAGGCCAGCGAAAACGGCCTGCCGATGATTGAAACGGCGGCGGGGCTACTGAACCCGGTGCGCGTTTCTGCGGACATCCTCAAAGCACTGGCGGCGCGGGCAACTGAAGCCCTGGCAGGCGAGCTGGATGGTGTAGTTATCACCGTTCCGGCGTACTTTGACGATGCCCAGCGTCAGGGCACCAAAGACGCGGCGCGTCTGGCGGGGTTGCATGTTCTGCGCTTACTTAACGAACCGACTGCTGCGGCTATCGCCTACGGGCTGGATTCCGGTCAGGAAGGCGTGATCGCTGTTTATGACCTCGGTGGCGGGACGTTTGATATTTCCATTCTGCGCTTAAGTCGCGGCGTGTTTGAAGTGCTGGCAACCGGCGGTGATTCCGCGCTCGGCGGCGATGATTTCGACCATCTGCTGGCGGATTACATTCGCGAGCAGGCGGACATTCCTGATCGTAGCGATAACCGCGTTCAGCGTGAACTGCTGGATGCCACCATTGCAGCCAAAATCGCGCTGAGCGATGCGGACTCCGTGACCGTTAACGTTGCGGGCTGGCAGGGCGAAATCAGCCGTGAACAATTCAATGAACTGATCGCGCCACTGGTAAAACGAACCTTACTGGCTTGTCGTCGCGCGCTGAAAGACGCGGGTGTAGAAGCTGACGAAGTGCTGGAAGTGGTGATGGTGGGCGGTTCTACTCGCGTGCCGCTGGTGCGTGAACGGGTAGGCGAATTTTTCGGTCGTCCACCGCTGACTTCCATCGACCCGGATAAAGTCGTCGCTATTGGCGCGGCGATTCAGGCGGATATTCTGGTGGGTAACAAGCCAGACAGCGAAATGCTGCTGCTTGATGTGATCCCACTGTCGCTGGGCCTCGAAACGATGGGCGGCCTGGTGGAGAAAGTGATTCCGCGTAATACCACTATTCCGGTGGCCCGCGCTCAGGATTTCACCACCTTTAAAGATGGTCAGACGGCGATGTCTATCCATGTAATGCAGGGTGAGCGCGAACTGGTGCAGGACTGCCGCTCACTGGCGCGTTTTGCGCTGCGTGGTATTCCGGCGCTACCGGCTGGCGGTGCGCATATTCGCGTGACGTTCCAGGTCGATGCCGACGGTCTTTTGAGCGTGACGGCGATGGAGAAATCCACCGGCGTTGAGGCGTCTATTCAGGTCAAACCGTCTTACGGTCTGACCGATAGCGAAATCGCTTCGATGATCAAAGACTCAATGAGCTATGCCGAGCAGGACGTAAAAGCCCGTATGCTGGCAGAACAAAAAGTAGAAGCGGCGCGTGTGCTGGAAAGTCTGCACGGCGCGCTGGCTGCTGATGCCGCGCTGTTAAGCGCCGCAGAGCGTCAGGTCATTGACAATGCTGCCGCTCACCTGAGTGAAGTGGCGCAGGGCGATGATGTTGACGCCATCGAACAAGCGATTAAAAACGTAGACAAACAAACCCAGGATTTCGCCGCTCGCCGCATGGACCAGTCGGTTCGTCGTGCGCTGAAAGGCCATTCCGTGGACGAGGTTTAATATGCCAAAGATTGTTATTTTGCCTCATCAGGACCTCTGCCCTGATGGCGCTGTTCTGGAAGCTAATAGCGGTGAAACCATTCTCGACGCAGCGCTGCGTAACGGTATTGAGATTGAACACGCCTGTGAAAAATCCTGTGCTTGCACCACCTGCCACTGCATCGTTCGTGAAGGTTTTGACTCACTGCCGGAAAGCTCAGAGCAGGAAGACGACATGCTGGACAAAGCCTGGGGACTGGAGCCGGAAAGCCGTTTAAGCTGCCAGGCGCGCGTCACCGACGAAGATTTAGTGGTCGAAATCCCGCGTTACACTATCAACCATGCGCGTGAGCATTAACAGAGGTTAGTATGGGACTTAAGTGGACCGATAGCCGCGAAATTGGCGAAGCACTGTACGATGCGTATCCCGATCTTGATCCGAAAACGGTTCGATTCACCGATATGCATCAGTGGATTTGCGATCTGGAAGATTTCGACGACGACCCGCAGGCATCCAACGAGAAAATCCTCGAAGCGATTTTGTTAGTCTGGCTGGACGAAGCCGAGTGAATGAACGGGCTGCCTGGGGGTAGCCCGTTTTGCTGTTAAACGAATAAGGATAACTAAAATGACAGAAGCGATGAAGATTACCCTCTCTACCCAACCTGCCGACGCGCGCTGGGGAGAAAAAGCAACTTACAGCATTAATAATGACGGCATTACCCTGCATTTGAACGGGGCAGACGATCTGGGGCTGATCCAGCGTGCGGCCCGCAAGATTGACGGTCTGGGCATCAAGCATGTTCAGTTAAGCGGTGAAGGCTGGGATGCGGATCGCTGCTGGGCATTCTGGCAAGGTTATAAAGGCCCGAAAGGCACGCGTAAAGTGGAGTGGCCGGATCTGGACGATGCCCAGCGCCAGGAACTGGATAACCGCCTGATGATCATCGACTGGGTGCGTGACACCATCAACGCACCGGCAGAAGAATTGGGACCATCGCAACTGGCACAGCGTGCTGTTGATCTGATCAGCAACGTCGCGGGCGATCGTGTGACTTATCGGATCACCAAAGGCGAAGATCTGCGTGAGCAAGGTTATATGGGGCTGCACACTGTCGGGCGCGGTTCAGAACGTTCTCCGGTATTGCTGGCGCTGGATTACAACCCAACTGGCGATAAAGAAGCACCGGTGTACGCGTGCCTGGTAGGTAAAGGTATCACTTTTGACTCCGGCGGCTACAGCATCAAACAGACTGCGTTTATGGACTCGATGAAGTCGGACATGGGCGGCGCGGCAACGGTTACCGGGGCGCTGGCATTTGCCATTATGCGCGGACTGAACAAGCGCGTGAAGCTGTTCCTCTGCTGTGCGGATAACCTGATTAGCGGCAATGCGTTCAAGCTGGGCGATATCATCACCTATCGCAACGGTAAAAAAGTTGAAGTGATGAACACTGATGCCGAAGGGCGTCTGGTGCTTGCCGATGGTCTGATTGATGCCAGTGCGCAGAAACCGGAAATGATCATTGATGCGGCGACCCTCACCGGGGCGGCGAAAACTGCGCTGGGTAATGATTATCACGCGCTGTTCAGTTTTGACGATGCGCTTGCCGGTCGTTTACTGGCGAGTGCCTCACAAGAGAACGAACCATTCTGGCGTCTGCCGCTGGCGGAATTCCACCGCAGCCAGCTGCCGTCTAACTTTGCCGAACTGAACAATACCGGAAGCGCGGCGTATCCGGCAGGCGCGAGCACGGCGGCGGGCTTCCTGTCGCACTTTGTTGAGAACTATCAGCAAGGCTGGCTGCATATCGACTGCTCGGCGACTTACCGTAAAGCGCCGGTTGAACAGTGGTCTGCGGGCGCTACGGGACTTGGTGTGCGCACGATAGCTAATCTGTTAACGGCGTAAACTAATATGCCGGATGCGGCGTAAACGCCTTATCCGGCCTACAAATTCTGCAAATTCAACAAATTGCGAATCCCTTGTAGGCCTGATAAGCGTAGCGCATCAGGCATTTGCGCCCCGAACGTTGAATGAATTGTGGTTCTTATGTCCGAAACAAAAAACGAACTTGAAGACCTGCTGGAAAAAGCAGCAACCGAACCGGCGCACCGCCCGGCCTTTTTCCGTACTCTACTGGAATCCACCGTCTGGGTGCCTGGTACGGCGGCGCAGGGCGAGGCTGTGGTTGAAGATAGTGCGCTTGATTTACAGCACTGGGAAAAAGAAGACGGCACCAGCGTCATTCCTTTTTTCACCTCGTTAGAAGCGCTTCAACAGGCGGTTGAAGACGAACAGGCATTTGTCGTAATGCCCGTTCGCACATTGTTTGAGATGACCCTTGGCGAAACGCTCTTCCTTAATGCCAAACTGCCGACCGGTAAAGAATTTATGCCGCGTGAAATCAGTTTGTTGATTGGTGAAGAGGGAAATCCGCTGAGCAGCCAGGAAATCCTGGAAGGCGGTGAATCGCTGATATTATCGGAAGTCGCAGAGCCGCCAGCACAAATGATTGATTCACTCACCACCTTATTTAAAACCATTAAGCCGGTGAAGCGTGCTTTTATTTGTTCAATTAAAGAGAACGAAGAGGCACAGCCTAATTTACTTATTGGCATTGAAGCCGATGGTGATATCGAAGAAATTATTCAGGCGACGGGAAGTGTAGCGACCGATACATTACCTGGCGATGAACCAATCGATATTTGTCAGGTGAAAAAAGGGGAAAAAGGAATTAGCCACTTTATTA
This sequence comes from Shigella sp. FJ200513, assembly GCF_040495915.1. Lineage (NCBI taxonomy): Bacteria > Pseudomonadati > Pseudomonadota > Gammaproteobacteria > Enterobacterales > Enterobacteriaceae > Shigella > Shigella sp. FJ200513. Next base: position 46,033 of record NZ_JBDYCV010000024.1, read on the forward strand.
CCGAACATATTGCGCCATTCTATGAACGTCGCTGGGGTGGTTTTTTGCGTGACTTTAAACAAAACCGGATAATCTAAAATATGCCGCCCTAAAGGGCGGCATTCGGGCTTACTTGCTGCTCTGAAGGTTGTTAACCACCAGTAAATTGTCGCCGGAGAGACTCCGGTTATTATTTACTTGGGAAAACAGCGCACCAGAAACAATAAGTACGATACAGAAGCACCGTATCTTCATTGTGCGGTCCATGCGAAGACCGCATCACGACAGCACCACTGGCGATATTGCCGCGATAGCAAGCGCTGAGACGCGCTTGCTCTAACGGTCGCGGAACATCCTTTCCTTAAGCCAGCGCCCGCTTGCGAGACGGCGGAAAGGGCCGCAGTGGATAATACACTAACAGAACAATAATAACTCTCTTTTGCTTGACAAAAAGAGAGTTACTGGCGAGTATTGTCTCCGCTGAGACGCGCTTGCATTACTACGGTAATACAACCTGCTGGAAAGGCCGCGAACCGGACCAGCAACAAATAACCGCCTGATTTTGGCGGTTTTTTGTTTTTTAAAGGAAAGTAAATTTACATGTTTAAGTAATATCTTTTACCGGTTAGAATTTTTAATTTTGAGCAGGATTTGTTTATATTTGTCTGAATTCGGACTAATAAGCCAGGTTATTTTATTACCGAACACGGCGGAAAGGGCCGGTGTCGATAATACGCTAAATAAACAATAATTACTCTCTTTTGCTTGACAAAAAGAGAGTTACTGGTGAGTATTGTTTTGCTGTGAAGCACCTGCGTTGCTCATGTAACACAAGTCAACCTGCTGGAAAGGCCGCGAACCAGACCAGCAATAAAAAAACGCCAAATTCGGCGGTTTTTTATTGCCTGTAATATACTTATTTCACTGGCTCAACCGGTAAATCTGCCCGCGCGCCCCATTCACTCCATGCGCCGTCGTACAGTTTCACGTTTGGCACATCCAGCGTCGCGAGTGCTAACAAAACCACGGCTGCCGTTACACCAGAGCCGCAGCTGACGATAATCGGTTTGTCATAGCTGACGCCGCGACCAAAAAATATCGCATCCAGTTCATCGGTCGTTTTTAGTTCGCCTTCGCGCACCAGTTCCGTCCACGGAACGTTCAATGCACCGGGAATATGTCCGCGACGTAAACCTGGGCGAGGTTCATCAACTTCTGCGTTAAAACGTGCAGCCGGGCGGGCATCAATAATTTGCGCCGTATTTTCATGGCTTGCCAATAACACATCGGTTACTTTCACCACTGCTTCAGGATTAAACGCGGCGTTAAACTCTCCTTCCGGCAGCTCTACTGCACCTTCTTCTAATAGCAGGTCATCGCGCTGCCAGCCTGCAAGTCCCCGTTACTTTATTCGTACCCCTTATAATGGGGTGTTAGCCAGCCAGACCCGGCATGATTACTGCCCCCAGTCGTCCA
>NZ_JBDYCV010000025.1:0-46365 GCF_040495915.1 Shigella sp. FJ200513
ATCGGTGGAGCTGCATGACAAGGTCATCGGGCATTATCTGAACATAAAACACTATCAGTAAGTTGGAGTCATTACCTTTTGTTGTTAATAAAAAGCTTATAGATTTATAGTTGATAATTAAAACGCATCCGATATTTCAGCTTTTTCTATGCAAGATACAATTTTATAAGGTGTCCATTTTTATATGGAGGCGGTAGCGTGTCTGTTACTAGTGGTTTTATTTGCATAGTGAATATATTGGGATTGTTAAATACATAACTATGTATCCGCTCTGGTCGTTGTAAATATTGCTAATTGCTTAATATTATTAGTGATTATGACTGGAAAGATAAAGTGTGCTGTAAAGCGGTGATGGGTATTACATTCATGATTAAAAAAACAGAACCTGTCAATAAATAATTCCTTTATTAAAACGGACTATTTACATTATGACGGAATATTATCTCAACGAGGCGGTTTGGAAATACAGAGCCAGTTTCTCCGGGGTAACGAGCAGGTGTACCAGTGTCAGGTGGCATTTGTATTGCCGGGTGAGCGGGTCATGATGGCCTTCACCTACGCCAGAACCACACCGCTGACCCCGGCAGATATGACGCGCTGGGCTGAAATTAAAAAGAATCTGCGCTTCAGGATGCGGCAGGAAGTCAGGACGAATTAATCATACAGGGAACGGGACATGGAAGAGGCATTCTGGGCGGCAAGACAGGGTGATGCCCTGCTGCATACGTCGTTTATGGCAGATGTGCTGGGGGCGGTGCTGGAGGTGGCCGCAAATGTCGTTATTGATGCCCTCATTGTCGGCACAACCTCGTTACTGGCGACGTCAGTGGGGATCACGATGGGGTGCACGGCCGTCGTGCTGACCGGTTTTGTGGCGGGTGTGGCGATGGTGTACACCGGCGTGACAGAAAAGGTCAGCGAAGCCTGTTCAGCCCTCGCAAATATGCTTTTCCCGCCTCAGATTGAAGGTTACATCCTCACCGGCTCTGGTGACACATGGATCAACAGCAAACCTGCCGCGCGGGCAGCGGCGACTGCGGCATCGCGGCAGGACATAGAGGCGCAGGAAGCGCAGGCGAAGGCAGAACAGGAAGAAGCGCAGCGTCAGGAGGATGCCAGAACGTTCCGGGATGTGGCCGGGGAATATCTGGAAATGGCGGGGGCCATAGCCCTGGCGGTTAACCCGGTGACAGGGCCTGTGCTGATGTCCCGGGCTCTGCACGACCAGCTCAGTACGGAAGAAGGGCGTTCTGAAATGGTGGATGGCGTGACACATTTTGTGTCGGAACTATGGCAGCCCACTGTGGCCAGTGCGGCCCCGGGATCCACCCCGACCCCTGACGATAAAATCGACTGCCATAAACATCCTTCCTCACTGACGCAGTTTCTCGCACAAAAAAAAGCCGCCTTTCTGGATGACCCCCTGGGAACGGCCCTTAACCTGCTGAATCCGGGCGGTATGCTGGAAACCGCCTTTCAGGGAGTGAATGCGGTTATTGGCAGCATCAGTAATCTGTTCAAAGGCGATGACGAGCCGCCCGCAGCGGAATATATCGCGGAAGGCGCGCGGGATGTGCGTATCAACAGCCAGCCGGCGACACGCAGCGGGGCACGCTGTACCTGCGAGGCCAGGGTGGTGAATGAGCCGGGGAACGGGGCGTTTGTGTCACCGGATGTGCGCATTGGCGGTCCGTTACTGGTGGTCAGGGATATCAGAAGCGGCAGGTCGCAGATAACCCTGGTGGCAACCGTGGCGCTGATGTTTCTTCGCCCGGGCAAAATGCTTTCTAAAATCGCCTGTTTTGCTGCCAGTGTCGGGATGAGCATGCTGACGCAGAAGGCCACCAGTGCCCTTCCGCATCCGGTCAATGCCGCCACCGGGGCCAAATACCTGGCCGATGACGATGACTTCGATTTCAGTCTGCCGGGCCACTTTCCGCTGGACTGGCAGCGCGTGTACAGCAGTCGTGACGAACGTACGGAAGGAATGTTTGGTCAGGGCTGGAGTGTAATGTATGAAGTCAGCCTCGTGTGCACACCGGGTAGCGCAGACGAAAACTGCATGACCTTTGTGTCGGGCATGGGGCGACGCTTGGATATGGAAGCCGTACTGCCGGGGGGCGGGTTTTACAGCCCCGGTGAAGGGCTGGCGGTAAGGCGTGGTGAGCAGGGGCACTGGCTTATCAGCAGCGATGACGGGCAGTGTTTTCTGTTTGAGGCTGACCCGCACCACCCGCAGCGCCAGCGGCTGAAAATGCTGGGCGACCGTAACAGCAACTGTCTGAATCTGTACTACGACGACCGGGGCCGCATTGTGGAAATCAGCGGCGAACAGCAGCGTCCGTGCATCCGTCTGTATTACGAACTGGCGGCGCATCCCCGGCGGGTGACACAGATTTATCAGCATTTCCCTGAGACTGCACCTTTACTGCTGCGTCGTTACAGCTATGACGAGGCCGGCCACCTGAACGGCGTGTACGACAGCACGGGGCACCTGCTGCGTGAGTTTGCTTACGACGAAAACCACTGCATGACGCTGCACCGCCAGCCGGGCGGCGAAGGGTATTATTACCAGTGGGGCTGGTATGAAGGTCCGGATGACGCGGCATGGCGGGTGACGGGGCACCACACGGACAGCGGTGAACAGTACCGGCTGGCGTGGGACCTGGCGCAGCGCAGGCTGTGCGTGACGGACGGACTGGGGCGCACACGTTATCACCAGTGGGATGCGCAGAATCAGGTGACGGCGTACCAGGACGAAGCCGGACAGGTGACGACATTCCGCTGGAGCGACGAAGAACGACTGTTGCTGGGGATGACCGACCCTCAGGGCGGCAAATGGCGCTATGTGTATGACCTGCAGGGGCATATCACGGAGACGCACGACCCGCTGGGGCGGGTGGAGCAGGCGCAGTGGCACCCGGTGTGGCACCAGCCGGAAACGGAGGTGGACGCGGCGGGAAACCTGCTGGGGAGGCGCGCGGGGGAAAGGGCCACGGCAGAAAACAGCGTGGTGCCGTTCAACCGGCTGATGTCTTACCGTGGTGTGCACTACCGTTATGACGAATTTGGCCGTGCGGTGGAAAAGGAGGGCCGGAGCGGAACGCAGAGTTACCGTTATGATGCGGAACACCGGATGGTGGAAGTGACGACAGCGCGGGGGACATACCGGTATGTGTACGATGCACTGGGGAGGCGGACGGAAAAACAGCACATCAGCCCTGACGGTAAGCCGTACAACCGGACAAAATTTTTATGGGACGGAATGCGGCTGGCGCAGGAGAGCAGGCCGGAGGGAACAGGCAGCCTGTACATCTACAGGGACCAGGGGAGTTATGAACCGCTGGCGCGGGTGGATAAGGCGGGCAAAGAGGGCCCGAACCGGATACTGTATTTTCACACGGATGTGAACGGCGCGCCGGAAGAGATGACGGACAGCGACGGGAAAATCGTGTGGGAGACGGGGTATCAGGTCTGGGGTAACACGATACAGGAGAAGGACCACGGCGGGGTGGAGCAGAACCTGCGCTACCAGGGACAGTACCTCGACAGGGAAACGGGGCTGCACTACAATCTGCACAGGTACTATGATCCGGATGTCGGGCGGTTCATGGTAACTGACCCGATAGGGTTGAGAGGCGGTTTAAATCTCTACAGTTATGCACCTAATCCTCTAAAATATGCTGATCCACTTGGATTAACTCCATGTGCTGTTAGTAACCAAAAAGCGAATCGTTTATTAGATAGTAGTGAAACCAAAGTTACTGTTAGGTCTAGAAGTGACGCTGAACAATTGTTTATGGATAGATATTTAGGTCATAATTATAAAAATATGACAGGTGAGTCAGGCCCCAGCACTAAGAACTTAATGGAATATCTTACTGAAAATAAAACAAAAGCAGGTTCATATCATTGGGATGATATAAAAGATCCTTCTGTAACAAAACCTTCATATAGAGTGTCAGGTCATGGGCCAGGAAATCCTGATGGTGATTTACCACATTTACAAGTTCATCAACATGGTGGAAGTGTTAGACATATATTTTTCCCGTGGGAGACATAATAATGAACAATCTCAATACATTATTAAGTGGAAAGGTTTTGCTCAAAGAAATTAGTCCATTAATGCCTGGATATAGAACATGGATTGAAATTTCATTGATCGATGAATTAAAACCATCTTATCCTTTTAGATTAGATGAATATGCTATGATAGGGCATTCACCTTATGCCAATGAATGTAATAAAGATGAAGCTAAATTTAAACTACGAATATCATCATTTTTAGCTTCTGACATAGATAATGAATACGATCCATCATATGATTATGTTGGAAAATATGAAATTATCGCTTCACTTAATGAGTTAAAAACTAGGTTAAGTACTCTTCATGTAAACTTGGAGCAATTTATAAATTCATCGGAAGATGATGAGTATCCATTATAATAAGACAGAATAAAAAGCTAGGAAGGTTTTAAATCTTCCCAGCTTTTTTAATATTTAACTTTCGTTCAGCACACTAAACATCCCATCCCGCAGTTCCTGCACCTCGTCACTGTCAGCGATGATGGTCAGGCCCCCCTCCGAAATCTTCACCGTGACACCCCGTCCGGTATCAAATCCGGCCTCTTTCAGCCAGTCGCCCTTAAGGTGCAGACTGGGATGTTGTGAATAATACCGGGCTATACCGGTTTTGCGGTCCTGGTGGCGGGCTCTGACATAGCCGACTTTATAGCGGCGCTGTGTTTTGGAAATAGTGACTTCTGGCGTAATATCGTGTTCAGCCATGATTAACTACCTTGATTAGTTGCTTGCGGGGAGCGCGCTTTCGTAATCTTGCCCTGCTAGCGGATTAACTTCACAAACATCATTTACCAACGCCTACACTTACTCCTGTATACCGTTCAGGAGCAGTAATGAATCTACAACGATTTGATGACAGCACCCTAATCCGTATCTTCGCCCTTCATGAGTTACATCGACTGAAAGAACATGGCTTAACGCGCGGGGCGCTTCTCGATTATCACAGCCGCTATAAACTCGTCTTTCTGGCCCATTCTCAGCCCGAGTACCGCAAACTTGGCCCGTTTGTGGCTGATATTCATCAGTGGCAAAATCTGGATGATTTTTACAACCAGTACCGCCAACGCGTAATTGTTTTGCTTTCTCATCCCGCCAACCCGCGCGATCACACCAACGTTTTGATGCACGTTCAGGGTTATTTTCGCCCGCATATTGATTCCACAGAACGCCAGCAGCTGGCTGCGCTTATCGACAGTTATCGCCGTGGCGAGCAACCACTTCTTGCGCCGCTGATGCGTATCAAACACTATATGGCGCTTTATCCTGACGCCTGGCTTTCAGGGCAGCGTTATTTCGAACTTTGGCCGCGTGTGATTAACTTGCGCCATTCAGGAGTTTTATGACTACCCATCTGGCCTGGTTTCGCCAGGATTTACGTCTGCACGATAATCTCGCACTGGCTGCCGCCTGCCGCAATTCGTCTGCACGCGTGCTGGCGCTGTATATCGCTACACCACGCAAGTGGGAGACGCATAACATGTCGCCGCGTCAGGCTGAACTTATCAATGCTCAACTGAATGGGCTACAAATCGCGCTGGCGGAAAAAGGTATTCCTTTATTGTTCCGTGAAGTGGATGACTTTGTCGCCAGTGTCGAAATAGTTAAACAGGTGTGCGCGGAAAACAGCGTTACTCATCTTTTTTATAACTATCAGTATGAGGTGAATGAGCGAGCGCGGGATGTGGACGTTGAAAGAGCGCTGCGTAACGTGGTGTGTGAAGGATTTGATGACAGCGTGATCCTGCCGCCGGGGGCGGTGATGACCGGCAATCACGAGATGTACAAAGTCTTTACGCCTTTTAAGAATGCCTGGCTGAAACGGCTGCGGGAAGGGATGCCGGAGTGCGTCGCTGCACCAAAAGTTCGTAGTAGCGGATCGATAAAGCCCGCGCCATCCATTACGCTGAATTATCCTCGTCAGTCTTTCGATACTGCGCATTTCCCGGTGGAAGAAAAAGCGGCGATTGCGCAATTACGCCAGTTTTGCGAGAACGGTGCTGGAGAGTATGAGCAACAACGAGATTTTCCGGCAGTGGAAGGCACCAGCCGTTTGTCCGCCAGCTTGGCAACGGGCGGGTTATCGCCTCGCCAGTGTTTGCATCGCTTGTTGGCGGAACAGCCGCAGGCGCTGGACGGTGGGGCCGGTAGTGTCTGGCTTAGTGAGCTGATCTGGCGCGAGTTCTACCGTCATCTGATGACGTATTACCCCTCGTTGTGTAAACATCGTCCATTTATTGCCTGGACGGATCGTGTGCAGTGGCAAAGCAATCCCGCACATTTACAGGCCTGGCAGAAAGGCAAAACGGGATACCCGATTATTGATGCCGCTATGCGTCAGCTTAACAGCACTGGCTGGATGCATAACCGGCTACGGATGATTACAGCCAGTTTTCTGGTGAAAGATTTGTTGATCGACTGGCGCGAAGGCGAGCGATATTTCATGTCGCAGCTGATTGATGGTGATTTGGCAGCTAATAACGGTGGCTGGCAGTGGGCGGCTTCTACGGGTACTGATGCTGCGCCGTATTTTCGTATTTTCAATCCGATAACTCAGGGCGAGAAATTTGACCGTGAGGGCGAGTTTATTCGTCGATGGTTACCGGAGCTGCGCGATGTACCAGGGAAAGCGGTGCATGAGCCGTGGAAGTGGGCGCAGAAAGCAGGTGTGAAGCTGGATTATCCGCAACCGATAGTCGAGCACAAAGAGGCGAGAGTACAAACGTTGGCAGCGTATGAGGCGGCGCGGAAGGGGAAATAACAGACGCGTCAGGCAATCGAGCCCAGATGCCGGATGCGGCGTGAACGCCTAATCCAGCCTACAAATTTGTGCAAATTCAATAAATTGCAGGAAATACGTAGGCCTGATAAGACGCGTCAAGCGTCGCATCAGGCATCGGTGCTGGCCTATTATGACTCCAGCGCCAGCGCGCGGTTTCTGAATTTCAGCGCCTGATACAGCCAAATCATCAGTACCAGTCCTACACACGCCAGTGCGCCCCAGGTAATTTGATCAAATACTTCAATATATGCATTGATGGAGTAGTTGATCGCCCCGGAAGCATCAAACGAAGCCTGCGATGTCTGATCGGCAATCACGCCCGCCAGATAGTTCGCGATCGCGCCAGAAAGCAGCATGTAGATGCCGGTTAATACGCCGGTCACGCCCGGAATTTCAATGCGCGTAATTTGCGACATGGCAACCGGGTCGATAAACAGTTCCGCAAAGCCCATCACCGCGAGGCCTAACACCATCAGTGGCAGAGAAGAGTGACCATACATTGCGGACCAGCGGGCGCTTAAGGTCAGAATGCAGAATCCGGCGCTCATCAGGCCAAGGCCAAGAGCAAATTTTCCCCAGATGCGCACGGTACGATTACCTGCGACGCTTTCTTTAACCACCCACGCCAGGAACACACCGCACAGCATAACTGCGAAGGCATTAATCGACTGGAACATCGCGGTCGGAACGGTATAACCAAACATATCGCGGTTAACGAAGCGGTCGATATAAAGGCTAATCGAGCTACCGCCCTGTTGTGCGAAGGCCCAGAACAACATACTGAAGAAGGTGAGCGTCACAATCAGCCCCAGCTCCTTCCGCTGTTTCTGGTTTTCTGCTTTGCGATAAATTTTTGCCAGTACACCCAGGCCAATAATAGTCGCGACAATTAAGGCGTATACCGACCACTCTTTCCAGAACAGCACGGTAATCAGTGCAGGCGTTGCCACCAGCAGAACCAGCAGCCATCCCCAGTTCGGCAGGAGAAAGTTTGTCGCACGCAGTACTTTTTTGTTAACGCCGCGGGTATGAGTGAAATGACGATTGCCACATAAGAAAATGACCAGACCCGCGATCATTCCAACCGCCGCCAGGCCAAAGCCCATCGCCCAGCTGTACTCTTCCTGGGCGTAACCACAGGCGATAGGTGCGATAATAGACCCCACGTTACCCGCCGCATACATCAGCGAGAAACCGCCATCACGACGCGGATCGGTTGGCTCATACAGCTCGCCGAGCAGACAGCTTACGTTAGATTTAAACAGGCCATAGCCGCAGACGATAATCGCCAGGGACAGATAGAGGAATGACGGATGGATCTCACTGGCACCCAGCACCACATGACCGATCGCCATCAACAACGCCCCCAGCATCACCGCCATGCGATTGCCGAGAACTTTATCCGCCAAAAAGCCACCGAGGATTGGCGTGACATACACCAGCGAACAGTAGGCGCTAAATAACTCGTAGGCGTGAGTATCGTTGTATTTTAGTTGATTGGTGAGATAGAGAATCAGCAGGGCACGCATGCCGTAAAAGCTAAAATATTCCCAGATTTGCAGCGCAACGACATAGTAAATAGCGCGCGGTTGTGATGCGTGTTTATTCATAATAATTCCACAATTGACGGCAACGTCACGTAATAGTTGCGCGGCGTGCTTGTGTTTCCTTAAAGTTAAAACTTTGATACAGATCTGATTATTTATGCAATATGCTGTCTGATTGCATAAATATACATTAGCTGAAGCGTGATGATATAAACAATTTGCGTCTTTTGGCGTCGGGTTTGTTTCTTAATATGTCAAAAGATTGGCTATCGACGAACAGGCGATGTAACGCTATGTTAACGGTGTAGCTATCAGAATACGGAAGGCGCGAAGATGAAAAACACCGAACTGGAACAACTGATTAACGAAAAACTGAACAGCGCGGCGATTAGTGATTACGCGCCGAATGGTTTGCAGGTGGAAGGCAAAGAGACGGTGCAAAAAATTGTTACCGGTGTCACCGCCAGCCAGGCTTTGCTCGATGAGGCAGTGCGTCTGGGCGCGGATGCGGTCATTGTGCATCATGGCTACTTCTGGAAAGGAGAGTCTCCGGTCATTCGCGGAATGAAGCGTAACCGTTTAAAAACGTTGCTGGCGAATGATATCAACCTGTATGGCTGGCATTTGCCGCTTGACGCACATCCTGAGCTGGGCAATAACGCACAGCTGGCGGCGTTACTGGGGATCACGGTCATGGGCGAAATTGAGCCGTTGGTGCCGTGGGGAGAGCTGACCATGCCTGTGCCGGGAATGGAACTAGCCTCCTGGATTGAAGCGCGTCTGGGACGTAAGCCGTTATGGTGTGGCGATACCGGACCTGAGGTGGTCCAGCGCGTCGCCTGGTGCACGGGCGGCGGGCAAAGTTTTATCGATAGCGCCGCGCGTTTTGGCGTGGATGCTTTTATTACTGGCGAAGTTTCTGAACAGACCATTCATTCAGCCCGCGAGCAGGGATTGCATTTTTATGCTGCAGGTCACCATGCCACTGAACGCGGTGGTATTCGCGCATTGAGCGAGTGGCTGAATGAAAATACCGATCTTGATGTGACCTTTATTGATATTCCTAATCCTGCATAACGAATAATCAGAGGGATCGAAAGTGCAACGAGCGCGTTGTTATCTGATAGGTGAAACGGCGGTAGTGCTGGAACTGGAACCGCCGGTGACGCTGGCTAGCCAGAAACGGATCTGGCGACTGGCGCAGCGTCTGGTGGATATGCCGAATGTGGTTGAAGCCATTCCCGGCATGAACAATATCACGGTGATTTTGCGTAATCCTGAGTCGCTGGCGCTGGATGCCATAGAGCGTTTGCAACGCTGGTGGGAGGAGAGCGAGGCCCTGGAACCTGAGTCTCGCTTTATTGAAATTCCGGTGGTTTACGGTGGTGCAGGCGGACCGGATTTGGCGGTGGTCGCGGCGTATTGCGGGTTGAGCGAAAAACAGGTTGTTGAATTGCACTCCTCCGTGGAATACGTGGTCTGGTTTTTAGGTTTTCAACCGGGCTTCCCGTATCTCGGGAGTTTGCCGGAACAACTACACACGCCACGGCGCGCTGAACCGCGCTTGCTCGTTCCGGCAGGTTCTGTCGGGATCGGCGGGCCGCAGACTGGTGTTTATCCGCTGGCAACGCCGGGTGGCTGGCAGTTGATTGGTCATACCTCACTCAGCCTGTTTGATCCGGCGCGTGACGAACCCATCTTATTACGTCCGGGAGACAGCGTGCGATTTGTACCGCAGAAGGAGGGAATATGCTGAAGATTATTCGTGCGGGCATGTACACCACTGTGCAGGATGGCGGTCGTCACGGTTTTTGCCAGTCGGGTATCAGCCACTGTGGCGCACTGGATATGCCTGCGCTGCGCATTGCTAACCTGCTGGTGGGTAATGACGCCAATGCCCCCGCGCTGGAGATCACGCTCGGTCAGTTAACAGTTGAGTTCGAAACTGATGGGTGGTTTGCCCTGACGGGTGCAGGTTGCGAAGCGCGGTTGGATGATAACGCCGTCTGGACCGGCTGGCGATTGCCGATGAAAGCAGGCCAGCGTTTAACGCTTAAACGCCCGCAGCACGGGATGCGCAGTTATCTGGCGGTCGCGGGTGGTATTGATGTTCCGCCGGTAATGGGGTCATGCAGCACCGATCTCAAAGTGGGGATTGGCGGGCTGGAAGGCCGTTTACTGAAGGATGGTGACTGACTCCCGATTGGCAAATCGAAGCGTGATTTTATGGAAGCGCAGGGCGTTAAACAGCTGCTGTGGGGCAACCGCATTCGCGCCTTGCCGGGGCCGGAATATCATGAGTTCGATCGCGCCTCGCAGGATGCATTCTGGCGTTCGCCCTGGCAGCTTAGCTCGCAAAGTAACCGAATGGGCTATCGTTTACAGGGGCAAATTTTAAAACGCATCACCGATCGCGAACTGTTATCTCACGGTTTGTTACCGGGCGTGGTGCAGGTGCCGCATAACGGGCAGCCGATTGTGTTGATGAACGACGCACAGACCACCGGTGGTTATCCACGTATTGCCTGTATCATTGAGGCTGATATGTACCATCTGGCGCAAATTCCGCTCGGTCAGCCGATTCATTTTGTCCAGTGTTCACTGGAAGAGGCACTGAAAGCGCGGCAAGATCAGCAACGTTATTTTGAACAATTAGCGTGGCGGCTGCACAATGAAAATTGACCTGAACGCCGATCTGGGCGAAGGCTGCGCCAGCGACGCAGAGCTATTAACGCTGGTTTCCTCTGCCAATATTGCTTGTGGATTTCATGCAGGCGATGCGCAAACCATGCAGGCTTGCGTGCGTGAAGCAATAAAAAATGGTGTCGCGATTGGCGCTCACCCGAGTTTTCCCGACAGGGAAAATTTTGGTCGCAGCGCCATGCAGCTGCCGCCGGAAACCGTTTACGCCCAGACGCTGTATCAAATTGGCGCGCTGGCAACGATTGCCCGTGCGCAAGGCGGCGTAATGCGTCATGTCAAACCGCACGGCATGTTGTACAACCAGGCGGCGAAAGAAGCACAACTGGCAGACGCCATCGCCAGAGCGGTATACGCTTGCGATCCGGCATTGGTTCTCGTTGGGCTGGCAGGAAGCGAGCTGATTCGTGCAGGCAAGCAATATGGCCTGACAACGCGCGAGGAAGTGTTTGCCGATCGCGGTTATCAGGCTGACGGCTCGCTGGTGCCGCGAAGTCAGCCAGGCGCGTTGATTGAAAACGAAGAACAGGCGTTGGCGCAAACGCTGGAGATGGTGCAACACGGCAGAGTCAAAAGTATCACCGGCGAATGGGCAACGGTCGCGGCGCAAACGGTCTGCCTGCATGGCGACGGCGAGCACGCTCTGGCGTTCGCCCGCCGATTACGAGCTACATTTGCCAAAAAGGGGATTGTTGTCGCAGCATAACCCCGCTTAATAAAGAATGAAAAAAGGATATCACCATGCCTGAAGGCCCGGAGATCCGCCGTGCAGCGGATAACCTGGAGGCGGCGATCAAAGGCAAACCACTAACTGATGTCTGGTTTGCCTTCCCGCAGTTAAAAACTTATCAATCACAACTTATCGGTCAACACGTTACCCATGTGGAAACGCGTGGTAAGGCGTTGTTAACTCATTTTCCCAACGGTTTAACGCTCTACAGCCATAATCAGCTTTACGGCGTCTGGCGCGTGGTTGATACCGGCGAAGAGCCGCAGACCACGCGAGTATTGCGGGTAAAACTGCAAACGGCTGACAAAACCATTCTGCTTTATAGCGCCTCGGATATTGAGATGTTGAGGCCGGAACAACTGACCACGCATCCGTTTTTACAACGCGTTGGTCCCGATGTGCTGGATCCGAATCTGACGCCGGAGGTGGTAAAGGAACGGTTATTGTCGCCGCGCTTTCGTAACCGTCAGTTTGCAGGATTACTGCTCGATCAGGCGTTTCTGGCTGGGCTTGGCAATTATTTGCGGGTGGAGATCCTCTGGCAGGTTGGGTTGACTGGAAATCATAAAGCGAAAGATCTCAATGCGGCGCAACTGGATGCACTCGCACACGCGTTACTGGAGATTCCTCGGTTTTCTTACGCTACGCGGGGGCAGGTGGATGAGAATAAGCATCATGGGGCGCTGTTTCGCTTTAAGGTTTTTCATCGTGATGGCGAACTGTGCGAACGCTGTGGCGGCATCATTGAGAAAACCACGTTGTCCTCGCGCCCGTTTTACTGGTGTCCAGGCTGCCAGCACTAGGCCGACCGCTTCGGCGCATAGGTTGAAATAAACCGCGCAATGGCTGGCCCCGTCAGCAAAATACTGAACAGGCGCAGGGTTTGCATCGCCATAATAAGCGCCATATCGGCATTGCTCCCTGCGGCGATGACCGCCACGGTATCAAGCCCGCCGGGACTGGTGGCGAGGTAGGCAGTCATAAAATCAATATGCATAAACCGGGTCAGTCCCCACGCCATACCTGCACAAATAGCCAGCAGAGCAAAAATCGACAGCAGGATTTGCGGTAGCGGGCGTAGTGCCCGCAGTAAGATTTGTTTATCGAAACCAAGACCAATCCGCCAGCCAATTGCCATATACGCCATCGCCAGCAGCCATTCCGGTAGTTCGATGGTGATGAGCTGACCAGACTGGAGCACTGCGCCCGCCAGCATCGGGATGAGCATCGTGCCGGAAGGAAGACGCAGCATGCATCCCGCCGTACCGGCAACGACTGCGAGCAAAATCGTAAGCAGGAGATTAATGCTCACTGGCGGGAACCAGACGATTTGCTGGTTAACCGCTTCAGCGTTATCACCCAGCATCATGCGGGTGACCAGAACAGCGGCCCCCGCGACGAACAGCACTCGCAGATATTGCATAAACGCCACCAGGCGAATATCTGCGCCGTAATCTTGCGCCATAGCGACCATTGCCGCTGCGCCGCCTGGAGAAGAACCCCAGGCACCGGTATTTCCAGGCAGTGAGCTATAGCGCACCAATAACCAACCCACGATGGCGCTGGAAAGCAGCGTCACCAGTAAAATAGCAAGCACGATCGGCCAGTTGGCGGCCAGCGTGGTGAGAATCGAACCAGTGAGGTTTTGCGCAATCATGCAGCCAAGAATGGCCTGCGCGGCGAGAAAAGCGGAGCGGGGAAGTTGCAGAGTAATTCCGCGCATACTGAAGATGATCCCGGCGATCATCGGCCCAAGTAATAGCGCCGCCGGGAGATGTACCGCGAGGAAACCAATAGAAAGGAGAAGTGATAGCACACATAACATTCCCCACTGCAAAACTGGCATCCTTCGCTCCCTCATTATTTTCTCTTTGGTGTATCGATACAGCATAAAGAAAGCCGGGCTAGGAAAAAATAACAGCAATCAAGGAAAAGGGGAAAATCAGCAATTTTCTGAAAGAGATGCCCTTTCCGGCTGCAAAGGGCATCATGGCAAATCAGTTATAGTTAATTTTAAAAAGCACCACTGTATCGAAGGGCCCAGCCTCGATGGGGGTACCTGCAATGGACGAAAGTTCAGCTGTATAGGTTTTTTCGTAGACCAACATGTCGCTGGTGAAATCGGCGTATTCAGCATATTTATTGAAGGTATAAGGCGAGGCGTTTTCATCCAGCAAACGTAGCTTCAGACCATTACCAATCAACAATGCTTTATCTTCTTCAACCAACGTTTCTTCGGTATAAAAGGAGGAACTGACTTTAAATCCGTCGGTGCATTGGTCATTTTGTGATTTTGTCGTCTTAATACTGAATGTTTTCGACATTGTGTGGCGACGAATATCCAGCAAATTAAATTTACCAAAATCAATCATCTGTGTTTCCGGTGAAATGGAAAAATTGACGCTGCAATCCAGCACGCGAATGTTTTCCAGACCAGTAATATGATATTTCAGGTTTTGGGCAGTAGGGTCTTCGTTAACGCTACCGGCACCGTCAAATTGCACGACGATATAGTCGCTAAGCGTACTTTGATAATCATGCGGCGGCATTTCTCGTATTTTGACGTATAACCGCATGCGAGCGAGAAAGGTTCGCGACATGTGAATATTAGCGGGATCACCCGAGCAAATTTTGTTCTGCCATCCCATCAGGGGTATAAATGTCAATGTTCTTACTGTCGATACACTGGTTAGTGTCGATGCGGCTTTTTCCCTGGTTGGCGTCATAATCAACGCCATTGTAAGTTACTCCGAGTTGATAATAACGATCCTGCACCCCCGGGTAGGGGTTTACCCATACGTAGACATGTTCGCTTTCAAAGTTGCCGTTGGTATTGTTGTCACAATAGACGGGAATTTTAATATCGTCAGATTCCCAGATCTTATTTTAATATCGTCAGATTCCCAGATCTTATCGCCGAGTTTGGCATTGCCTGGTACAGCAAAAGGTTGAATCGCTTCTGATTTTTCTACCGAGCCACCGGATGAACCAAAGTAGCAGTTCAGGGCAAGCGCAGACTTCAACGACAGAAATAACAGACAGATGACGAGCAACACTCCCTTGCCAGCACTCATTTCTTCGCCTCCACGGCTTGTAAATGGCATTGTCCGCTGCAGTTGAGCGTCGTCATGCGTAACGCGCCGTAATCATCCATATAACCGAGATAAAACTGGCTGCCGCTATAATTTCCGGTGTTTGTGTTGACCGTACTAAAAGGCGCAACCATCACGGTTTTGAAGCCGGGGAGAACGCCTTTTTCATTTCGTCCCAGGTAGGCAATGGTCAGATAATACGCGGTAGGATTTTTCAGTGTCAGTTGGTTGCCCTGCTGGCTGACCTGTAACTGCAGTTCGACCTTTTCTCCTGCTTTCTTGCGTAATGCAGCCGGTCGCCAGAACACCTTGATACGACTCTGAATGGCGACTTGCAGAACGGCATGGTCGCTGTTTTTTTCCGGGGCGGGAGGAATTTCACGCATATTGTAGAAAAATAGCGTTTCGCGATCGCCCGGTAATTTTGTGGTCGAGGCTTGCTTTACTATCCGTACCTGTGTTGTTGCTTTCGGTTCCAGACGTTGTATCGGCGGCAGGGCGACCAGAAGATCATCGCTTTTCTCCCCTTTTTCATTTTCGAGCCAGGAATAAGCGAGGTAGGGGAGTTTATCGCTACGATTATCCACCCGCAGACTGGTAGCTTTATCATTAGCGTTAAACACAATACGAGTGCGATCGGGTTGTAGTGCAGCGTGGCTGCACAGACTGGCAACCAACAACAAAAGGGGTAGTCCTTTCATAAATGTCATTTTCATTTCCTTAATTAATGACAAGGTAAAATCAGGCGATTTGCGGTGTCTTCCATATGTTCAGGAAGATGGAGCGAGCAATGCTGGCTATCACCCCAGACCACGGTAAACTTTTGATTTTCAGCGACTCCGCTTAACCAGGCATGTCCTTCCTCGCCAACCATCCCCACGCTAATGCCGCTGTCATCCTGGCGGATATCCGCTCCGAGGGGAGGAAACTGACCGCTGGCGTTGCGAATGATGACGTTAACGTCTTTACCGGAACGGGAAGCCAGTGATTTGTAACCTATCGCGCCTTCAATCCACGTTTCTTTGATAACGTTTTCTGCAACTGTTACGCCGTCGGGTAAGTCATTCATGTTCACCGCCACGGTGGAAGGCTGGTAACTGGAAATCAACGGCACCACCGCAATGCCAAAATGGTTGGTGTAGTCGAGATTGCCCTGAACCGGAATATCTGCCACGCCATCGGTGCTGACCATCAGGCGTGGTTCATTGGTGGAGCTGCGGCGATGAAACGCTGCACCATATTGGGTTGCGGTGAAAGAACCGCTCCAGCTGCTGCTGACGGAACTGTAATCATTGGCGGCATAGGTACCAGAAATATCCCACTCACCCGCTGAACTCAGGTGCTGATAGTTACCGCTCACCTGGGCTCCATTGTCAGGACGGTCGGATTGCAGTCCGGCAGACATGCCCCAGCTATTACGTTCATCCAGCGTATCGTTCCACGACATGCGGTGTGTGGTGCTGTGGCTACTGTTTTGCATGTCATAGCCAACCCGACCACCGTTACCGAAGGGGAGCGAAATCGACAGGTAAATCTGGTTGTCGCGATCTTTATCTTCGTAATGGGTTGTATTGAATGACGTAGAAATAGAGATATCTCTCCAGTCACCAATATCAACATTAAAACCTGCCGTGATGTTGGCGGTCGTGGAGGCGTCTGCATTCCACCAGGTTTGATGTAGCAGGTTGGCGTAAAGATTGAGGTTTAGTGGGGTAATCGGTTGGCCCACAGATAAGCTGATCGTCTGTTTTTCGTCCTGCGCATCGCTGTCGTTGTATTTGTGATCCAGATAGTTGGCGTAGCTGTGAAAATGACGATCGGAGAAACGATAAGCGGCGAGGGAAATCGTGCTGTTAGTGGCATCCACTTGTTTGCTGTAATTAAAACGGTAGCTTAAGCCCCGCTCGTCCTGCTGAGTATCAAAATGGCTACTGGCCCACGTGACATCAAACGACAGCGCACCAAGCCACAGCATATTTTGCCCAATACCCATTGCGGCAGAATGGTAGTCATCACCAGAAAGCAGCAGGCCGCTGTACAGCGAGGTGTTTGACAGCATCCCCCAGGAAACTTCATTGCTAAAAAAGGTTTCATTTTCAGTTTGATGTGACATGGAGGGCCGTGGCTGACCCGCGGCCAGTTTATAGCGAACCTGTCCCTGACGAGTCAGGAAGGGCGTCGATGCTGCTGAAACCTGGAAATTGTTCACCCGACCATCTTCTTCCGTCACTTTGACATCCAGTGTGCCCTGAACAGACTGATTAAGGTCGTCAATGATAAATGGGCCTGGTGGGACTTTTTTCTGGTAAATGACGCGGCCTGATTGACTGATCGTCACCGTGGCATTGGTCTGTGCAATACCGCTAATTTGTGGGGCGTAGCCGCGTAGTTCCCATGGCAACATTCGATCGTCACTTGCCAGTGCCGCGCCGGTATAAGAAAAACCGTCGAAAATATTGGGACTAAAATCCGTTTCGCCGAGGGTTAATTTTGAACCTAATTGCGGTAACGGGCGAAAAAGATAGGTACGTGATATTTCGCCTGACTGTTCATGGTTATCATCGCTATCAGTATGATTCAACTGATAATCACTGCGTAAGCGCCATGCCCCCGTGTTGATTCCGGCTGTTCCATAGGCGTTAAGATTAGTGCTGCTGCTGCCATCCTGTGGGCGGTAGCTGCTGGCAAACAAGTTGTAATCCATCAGGACACCGGCGACACCTTCTTTCCATGTGGAGGGTGGGGTCCAGTTTTCTGAGTGCCACGCCAGCCAGGCTTGCGGAATACTAATATTCAGTTGCTGATTGGCTTGATCGAAATTGAAGAGCATTTCAGGTCGGGAGCTAAAATCGACGCACTGATTTATCAATGGTAACGACTGACGGACTTCAGGTTTTAAGCCAAATTTATCGACCAGTAAATCATTGATGCACGGAATGGTTTTATCGTCATTTTTGTGCCAGTTAATCTTTTGCTCGTTACTGATTTGGTTATTATTTACCGCAACGCTAACAAAATACTCACCGGGAGCAATGACTCCTTTTTCCTTTAATAATGAAATATCAATGCGGTCGCGCATTGATTTATCGAGAACATTCAGATTGAATTCGACCGCCAATGCGCAAGGCATCGCCACGACCAGGCAGGATACAAAAGAGAGTCGATAAATATTCACGGTGTCCATACCTGATAAATATTTTATGAAAGGCGGCGATAGCGCCGCCAAAGTAATACTTATTTATAATCCAGCACGTAGGTTGCATTCGCCGTAACTGCGCCTGGCGTTACAGGTGTAGCCTGATCAATTTGTTCCATCCAGGCAAAGAAATTCAGCGTTTGTTCGCTGGAGGTCGGAGCCAGGTCGATATCTGGAGTAGCGGTGCCTAAAACGATATTGCTTTGATCTTTATTCATTAAACGTACGCCGACGCCGGTGGCTTCACCCGTGCTGGTGTTGTTGAGAATCGGATCTGCGCCGGTGGTTTTCGCTGAGCTATCAAAGGTGACTGCAACTTTAGAAATCTTGCCACCGGAACCGTTGCTGGAGTTTTCCAGATCACAGTTGACTAAGAGCAGGTCGACAGCAACGGCATCGCTGTGATGTGACTGATTAATGTGGCTGGTGGTCACCTGACCGAGTTCAACCTCTTTATCAATATCATCCTGATGTATTTCACACGGTGCTTCAATAACTTCACCTTTAAAGTGAATTTCACCGGATCCTTCATCAGCCGCATAAACAGGTGCTGTGAACAGCAGAGATACGGCCAGTGCGGCCAATGTTTTTTGTCCTTTAAACATAACTGAGTCCTTTAACAGAAAAGAAAAAAGTATATCGGTGCAAGAATATCTTATTTGATTGTCGAATGTTTTTAGTTTTTCTTAAAAATATTATTAATTTTATTAAATGTAAAAGTAATTAATTGATGGTATGAATTAAATGTTTGATGAATAAAGTATTGGGAATTATAGGGGTGCGCTATATTTGGTGGTTTATTCATGTAACTGAGAGGAAGATAGATGATTAAAAATCATCTATTTGTTTATAATTTATACCGATGTATTTTTTTTTAGAATATATGAATGTCCGATAGTGGATTTTATTTTTACAATTTTTTGTGTTTAGGCATATAAAAATTAACCCGCCATTTGAACGGCGGGTTAAAATATTTACAACTTAGCAATCAACCATTAACGCTTGATATCGCTTTTAAAGTCGCGTTTTTCATATCCTGTATACAGCTGACGCGGACGGGCAATCTTCATACCGTAACTGTGCATTTCGCTCCAGTGGGCGATCCAGCCAACGGTACGTGCCATTGCGAAAATGACGGTGAACATGGAAGACGGAATACCCATCGCTTTCAGGATGATACCAGAGTAGAAATCGACGTTCGGGTACAGTTTCTTCTCGATAAAGTACGGGTCGTTCAGCGCGATGTTTTCCAGCTCCATAGCCACTTCCAGCAGGTCATCTTTGGTGCCCAGCTCTTTCAGAACTTCATGGCAGGTTTCACGCATTACGGTGGCGCGCGGGTCGTAATTTTTGTACACGCGGTGACCGAAGCCCATCAGGCGGAAAGAATCATTTTTATCTTTCGCACGACGAACAAATTCCGGAATGTGTTTAACGGAGCTAATTTCTTCCAGCATTTTCAGCGCCGCTTCGTTAGCACCACCGTGCGCAGGTCCCCACAGTGAAGCAATACCTGCTGCGATACAGGCAAACGGGTTCGCCCCCGAAGAGCCAGCGGTACACACGGTGGAGGTAGAGGCGTTCTGTTCATGGTCAGCGTGCAGGATCAGAATACGGTCCATAGCACGTTCCAGAATCGGATTAACTTCATACGGTTCGCACGGCGTGGAGAACATCATATTCAGGAAGTTACCGGCATAGGAGAGATCGTTGCGCGGATAAACAAATGGCTGACCAATGGAATACTTGTAACACATCGCGGCCATGGTCGGCATTTTCGACAGCAGGCGGAACGCGGCAATTTCACGATGACGAGGATTGTTAACATCCAGCGAGTCGTGATAGAACGCCGCCAGCGCGCCGGTAATACCACACATGACTGCCATTGGATGTGAGTCGCGACGGAAAGCGTGGAACAGACGGGTAATCTGCTCGTGGATCATGGTATGACGGGTCACCGTAGTTTTAAATTCGTCATACTGTTCCTGAGTCGGTTTTTCACCATTCAGCAGGATGTAACAAACTTCTAGGTAGTTAGAATCGGTCGCCAGCTGATCGATCGGGAAACCGCGGTGCAGCAAAATACCTTCATCACCATCAATAAAAGTAATTTTAGATTCGCAGGATGCGGTTGAAGTGAAGCCTGGGTCAAAGGTGAACACACCTTTTGAACCGAGAGTACGGATATCAATAACATCTTGACCCAGCGTGCCTTTCAGCACATCCAGTTCAACAGCTGTGTCCCCGTTGAGGTTGAGTTTTGCTTTTGTATCAGCCATTTAAGGTCTCCTTAGCGCCTTATTGCGTAAGACTGCCGGAACTTAAATTTGCCTTCGCACATCAACCTGGCTTTACCCGTTTGTTATTTGGCTCGCCGCTCTGTGAAAGAGGGGAAAACCTGGGTACAGAGCTCTGGGCGCTTGCAGGTAAAGAATCCATTGATGACGAATAAATGGCGAATCAAGTACTTAGCAATCCGAATTATTAAACTTGTCTACCACTAATAACTGTCCCGAATGAATTGGTCAATACTTCCACACTGTTACATAAGTTAATCTTAGGTGAAATACCGACTTCATAACTTTTACGCATTATATGCTTTTCCTGGTAATGTTTGTAACAACTTTGTTGAATGATTGTCAAATTAGATGATTAAAAATTAAATAAATGTTGTTATCGTGACCTGGATCACTGTTCAGGATAAAACCCGACAAACTATATGTAGGTTAATTGTAATGATTTTGTGAACAGCCTATACTGCCGCCAGGTCTCCGGAACACCCTGCAATCCCGAGCCACCCAGCGTTGTAACGTGTCGTTTTCGCATCTGGAAGCAGTGTTTTGCATGACGCGCAGTTATGGAAAGGACGCTGTCTGACCCGCAAGCAGACCGGAGGAAGGAAATCCCGACGTCTCCAGGTAACAGAAAGTTAACCTCTGTGCCCGTAGTCCCCAGGGAATAATAAGAACAGCATGTGGGCGTTATTCATGATAAGAAATGTGAAAAAACAAAGACCTGTTAATCTGGACCTACAGACCATCCGGTTCCCCATCACGGCGATAGCGTCCATTCTCCATCGCGTTTCCGGTGTGATCACCTTTGTTGCAGTGGGCATCCTGCAGTGGCTTCTGGGTACCAGCCTCTCTTCCCCTGAAGGTTTCGAGCAAGCTTCCGCGATTATGGGCAGCTTCTTCGTCAAATTTATCATGTGGGGCATCCTTACCGCTCTGGCGTATCACGTCGTCGTAGGTATTCGCCACATGATGATGGATTTTGGCTATCTGGAAGAAACATTCGAAGCGGGTAAACGCTCCGCCAAAATCTCCTTTGTTATTACTGTCGTGCTTTCACTTCTCGCAGGAGTCCTCGTATGGTAAGCAACGCCTCCGCATTAGGACGCAATGGCGTACATGATTTCATCCTCGTTCGCGCTACCGCTATCGTCCTGACGCTCTACATCATTTATATGGTCGGTTTTTTCGCCACCAGTGGCGAACTGACATATGAAGTCTGGATCGGTTTCTTCGCCTCTGCGTTCACCAAAGTGTTCACCCTGCTGGCGCTGTTTTCTATCTTGATTCATGCCTGGATCGGCATGTGGCAGGTGTTGACCGACTACGTTAAACCGCTGGCCTTGCGCCTGATGCTGCAACTGGTGATTGTCGTTGCACTGGTGGTTTACGTGATTTATGGATTCGTTGTGGTGTGGGGTGTGTGATGAAATTGCCAGTCAGAGAATTTGATGCAGTTGTGATTGGTGCCGGTGGCGCAGGTATGCGCGCGGCGCTGCAAATTTCCCAGAGCGGCCAGACCTGTGCCCTGCTCTCTAAAGTCTTCCCGACCCGTTCCCATACCGTTTCTGCGCAAGGCGGCATTACCGTTGCGCTGGGTAATACCCATGAAGATAACTGGGAATGGCATATGTACGACACCGTAAAAGGGTCGGACTATATCGGTGACCAGGACGCGATTGAATATATGTGTAAAACCGGGCCGGAAGCGATTCTGGAACTCGAACACATGGGCCTGCCGTTCTCGCGTCTCGATGATGGTCGTATCTATCAACGTCCGTTTGGCGGTCAGTCGAAAAACTTCGGCGGCGAGCAGGCGGCACGCACTGCGGCGGCTGCTGACCGTACCGGTCACGCACTGTTGCACACGCTTTATCAGCAGAACCTGAAAAACCACACCACCATTTTCTCCGAGTGGTATGCGCTGGATCTGGTGAAAAACCAGGATGGCGCGGTGGTGGGTTGTACCGCACTGTGCATCGAAACCGGTGAAGTGGTTTATTTCAAAGCCCGCGCTACCGTGCTGGCGACTGGCGGAGCAGGGCGTATTTATCAGTCCACCACTAACGCCCACATTAACACTGGCGACGGTGTCGGCATGGCTATCCGCGCAGGCGTACCGGTGCAGGATATGGAAATGTGGCAATTCCACCCGACCGGCATTGCCGGTGCGGGCGTACTGGTCACCGAAGGTTGCCGTGGTGAAGGCGGTTATCTGCTGAACAAACATGGCGAACGCTTTATGGAGCGTTATGCGCCGAACGCCAAAGACCTGGCGGGCCGTGATGTGGTGGCGCGTTCCATCATGATTGAAATCCGTGAAGGTCGCGGCTGTGATGGTCCGTGGGGGCCACACGCGAAACTGAAACTCGATCACCTGGGTAAAGAAGTTCTCGAATCCCGTCTGCCGGGTATCCTGGAGCTTTCCCGTACCTTCGCTCACGTCGATCCGGTGAAAGAGCCGATTCCGGTTATCCCAACCTGTCACTACATGATGGGCGGTATTCCGACCAAAGTTACCGGTCAGGCGCTGACTGTGAATGAGAAAGGCGAAGATGTGGTTGTTCCGGGACTGTTTGCCGTTGGTGAAATCGCTTGTGTATCGGTACACGGCGCTAACCGTCTGGGCGGCAACTCGCTGCTGGACCTGGTGGTCTTTGGTCGCGCGGCAGGTCTGCATCTGCAAGAGTCTATCGCCGAGCAGGGCGCACTGCACGATGCCAGCGAGTCTGATGTTGAAGCGTCTCTGGATCGCCTGAACCGGTGGAACAATAATCGTAACGGTGAAGATCCGGTGGCGATCCGTAAAGCGCTGCAAGAATGTATGCAGCATAACTTCTCGGTCTTCCGTGAAGGTGATGCGATGGCGAAAGGGCTTGAGCAGTTGAAAGTGATCCGCGAGCGTCTGAAAAATGCCCGTCTGGATGACACTTCCAGCGAGTTCAACACCCAGCGCGTTGAGTGCCTGGAACTGGATAACCTGATGGAAACGGCGTATGCAACGGCTGTTTCTGCCAACTTCCGTACCGAAAGCCGTGGCGCACATAGCCGCTTCGACTTCCCGGATCGTGATGATGAAAACTGGCTGTGCCACTCCCTGTATCTGCCTGAGTCGGAATCCATGACGCGCCGAAGCGTCAACATGGAACCGAAACTGCGCCCGGCATTCCCGCCGAAGATTCGTACTTACTAATGCGGAGACAGGAAAATGAGACTCGAGTTTTCAATTTATCGCTATAACCCGGATGTTGATGATGCTCCGCGTATGCAGGATTACACCCTGGAAGCGGAAGAAGGTCGCGACATGATGCTGCTGGATGCGCTTATCCAGCTGAAAGAGAAAGATCCCAGCCTGTCGTTCCGCCGCTCCTGCCGTGAAGGTGTGTGCGGTTCCGACGGTCTGAACATGAACGGCAAGAATGGTCTGGCCTGTATTACCCCGATTTCGGCACTCAACCAGCCGGGCAAGAAGATTGTGATTCGCCCGCTGCCAGGTTTACCGGTGATCCGCGATTTGGTGGTAGACATGGGACAATTCTATGCGCAATATGAGAAAATTAAGCCTTACCTGTTGAATAATGGACAAAATCCGCCAGCTCGCGAGCATTTACAGATGCCAGAGCAGCGCGAAAAACTCGACGGGCTGTATGAATGTATTCTCTGCGCATGTTGTTCAACCTCTTGTCCGTCTTTCTGGTGGAATCCCGATAAGTTTATCGGCCCGGCAGGCTTGTTAGCGGCATATCGTTTCCTGATCGATAGCCGTGATACCGAGACTGACAGCCGCCTCGACGGTTTGAGCGATGCATTCAGCGTATTCCGCTGTCACAGCATCATGAACTGCGTCAGTGTATGTCCGAAGGGGCTGAACCCGACGCGCGCCATCGGCCATATCAAGTCGATGTTGTTGCAACGTAATGCGTAAACTGTAGGCCTGATAAGACGCGCAAGCGTTGCATCAGGCAACCAGTGCCGGATGCGGCGTGAACGCCTTATCCGGCCTACAAGTCATTACCCGCAGGCCTGATAAGCGCAGCGCATCAGGCGTAACAAAGAAATGCAGGAAATCTTTAAAAACTGCCCCTGACACTAAGACAGTTTTTAAAGGTTCCTTCGCGAGCCACTACGTAGACAAGAGCTCGCAAGTGAACCCCGGCACGCACATCACTGTGCGTGGTAGTATCCACGGCGAAGTAAGCATAAAAAAGATGCTTAAGGGATCACGATGCAGAACAGCGCTTTGAAAGCCTGGTTGGACTCTTCTTACCTCTCTGGCGCAAACCAGAGCTGGATAGAACAGCTCTATGAAGACTTCTTAACCGATCCTGACTCGGTTGACGCTAACTGGCGTTCGACGTTCCAGCAGTTACCTGGTACGGGAGTCAAACCGGATCAATTCCACTCTCAAACGCGTGAATATTTCCGCCGCCTGGCGAAAGACGCTTCACGTTACTCTTCAACGATCTCCGACCCTGACACCAATGTGAAGCAGGTTAAAGTCCTGCAGCTCATTAACGCATACCGCTTCCGTGGTCACCAGCATGCGAATCTAGATCCGCTGGGACTGTGGCAGCAAGATAAAGTGGCCGATCTGGATCCGTCTTTCCACGATCTGACCGAAGCAGACTTCCAGGAAACCTTCAACGTCGGTTCATTTGCCAGCGGCAAAGAAACCATGAAACTCGGCGAGCTTATTTCCGCCCTCAAGCAAACCTACTGCGGCCCGATTGGTGCCGAGTATATGCACATCACCAGCACCGAAGAAAAACGCTGGATCCAACAGCGTATCGAGTCTGGTCGCGCGACTTTCAATAGCGAAGAGAAAAAACGCTTCTTAAGCGAACTGACCGCCGCTGAAGGCCTTGAGCGTTACCTCGGCGCAAAATTCCCTGGCGCAAAACGCTTCTCGCTGGAAGGCGGTGACGCGTTAATCCCGATGCTTAAAGAGATGATCCGCCACGCTGGCAACAGCGGCACCCGCGAAGTGGTTCTCGGGATGGCGCACCGTGGTCGTCTGAACGTGCTGGTGAACGTGCTGGGTAAAAAACCGCAAGACTTGTTCGACGAGTTCGCCGGTAAACATAAAGAACACCTCGGCACAGGCGACGTGAAATACCACATGGGCTTCTCGTCTGACTTCCAGACCGATGGCGGCCTGGTGCACCTGGCGCTGGCGTTTAACCCGTCTCACCTTGAGATTGTAAGCCCGGTCGTTATCGGCTCTGTTCGTGCCCGTCTGGACAGACTTGATGAGCCGAACAGCAACAAAGTGCTGCCAATCACCATCCACGGTGACGCCGCAGTGACCGGGCAGGGCGTGGTTCAGGAAACTCTGAACATGTCGAAAGCGCGTGGTTATGAAGTTGGCGGTACGGTACGTATCGTTATCAACAACCAGGTTGGTTTCACCACCTCTAACCCGCTGGATGCCCGTTCTACACCGTACTGTACTGATATCGGTAAGATGGTTCAGGCACCGATTTTCCACGTTAACGCGGATGATCCGGAAGCCGTTGCCTTTGTGACCCGTCTGGCGCTCGATTTCCGTAACACCTTTAAACGTGATGTCTTCATCGACCTGGTATGCTACCGCCGTCACGGCCACAACGAAGCCGACGAGCCGAGCGCAACCCAGCCACTGATGTATCAGAAAATCAAAAAACATCCGACACCGCGCAAAATCTACGCTGACAAGCTGGAGCAGGAAAAAGTGGCGACGCTGGAAGATGCCACCGAGATGGTTAACCTGTACCGCGATGCGCTGGATGCTGGCGATTGCGTAGTGGCAGAGTGGCGTCCGATGAACATGCACTCTTTCACCTGGTCGCCGTACCTCAACCACGAATGGGACGAAGAGTACCCGAACAAAGTTGAGATGAAGCGCCTGCAGGAACTGGCTAAACGTATCAGTACGGTACCAGAAGCAGTTGAAATGCAGTCTCGCGTTGCCAAGATTTATGGCGATCGCCAGGCGATGGCAGCCGGTGAGAAACTGTTCGACTGGGGCGGTGCGGAAAACCTCGCTTACGCCACGCTGGTTGATGAAGGCATTCCGGTTCGCCTGTCGGGTGAAGACTCCGGTCGCGGTACCTTCTTCCACCGCCACGCGGTGATCCACAACCAGTCTAACGGTTCCACTTACACGCCGCTGCAACACATCCATAACGGTCAGGGCGCGTTCCGTGTCTGGGACTCCGTACTGTCAGAAGAAGCCGTGCTGGCGTTTGAATATGGTTATGCCACCGCAGAACCACGCACCCTGACCATCTGGGAAGCGCAGTTCGGTGACTTCGCCAACGGTGCGCAGGTGGTTATCGACCAGTTCATCTCCTCTGGCGAGCAGAAATGGGGCCGGATGTGTGGTCTGGTGATGTTGCTGCCGCACGGTTACGAAGGGCAGGGGCCGGAGCACTCCTCCGCGCGTCTGGAACGTTATCTGCAACTTTGTGCTGAGCAAAACATGCAGGTTTGCGTACCGTCTACCCCGGCACAGGTTTACCACATGCTGCGTCGTCAGGCGCTGCGCGGGATGCGTCGTCCGCTGGTCGTGATGTCGCCGAAATCCCTGCTGCGTCATCCGCTGGCGGTTTCCAGCCTCGAAGAACTGGCGAACGGCACCTTCCTGCCAGCCATCGGTGAAATCGACGAGCTTGATCCGAAGGGCGTGAAGCGCGTAGTGATGTGTTCTGGTAAGGTTTATTACGACCTGCTGGAACAGCGTCGTAAGAACAATCAACACGATGTCGCCATTGTGCGTATCGAGCAACTCTACCCGTTCCCGCATAAAGCGATGCAGGAAGTGTTGCAGCAGTTTGCTCACGTCAAGGATTTTGTCTGGTGCCAGGAAGAGCCGCTCAACCAGGGCGCATGGTACTGCAGCCAGCATCATTTCCGTGAAGTGATTCCGTTTGGGGCTTCTCTGCGTTATGCAGGCCGCCCGGCCTCCGCCTCTCCGGCGGTAGGGTATATGTCCGTTCACCAGAAACAGCAACAAGATCTGGTTAATGACGCGCTGAACGTCGAATAAATAAAGGATACACAATGAGTAGCGTAGATATTCTGGTCCCTGACCTGCCTGAATCCGTAGCCGATGCCACCGTCGCAACCTGGCATAAAAAACCCGGCGACGCAGTCGTACGTGATGAAGTGCTGGTAGAAATCGAAACTGACAAAGTGGTACTGGAAGTACCGGCATCAGCAGACGGCATTCTGGATGCGGTTCTGGAAGATGAAGGTACAACGGTAACGTCTCGTCAGATCCTTGGTCGCCTGCGTGAAGGCAACAGCGCCGGTAAAGAAACCAGCGCCAAATCTGAAGAGAAAGCGTCCACTCCGGCGCAACGCCAGCAGGCGTCTCTGGAAGAGCAAAACAACGATGCGTTAAGCCCGGCGATCCGTCGCCTGCTGGCTGAACACAATCTCGACGCCAGCGCCATTAAAGGCACCGGTGTGGGTGGTCGTCTGACTCGTGAAGATGTGGAAAAACATCTGGCGAAAGCCCCGGCGAAAGAGTCTGCTCCGGCAGCGGCTGCTCCGGCGGCGCAACCGGCTCTGGCTGCACGTAGTGAAAAACGTGTCCCGATGACTCGCCTGCGTAAGCGTGTGGCAGAGCGTCTGCTGGAAGCGAAAAACTCCACCGCCATGCTGACCACGTTCAACGAAGTCAACATGAAGCCGATTATGGATCTGCGTAAGCAGTACGGTGAAGCGTTTGAAAAACGCCACGGCATCCGTCTGGGCTTTATGTCCTTCTACGTGAAAGCGGTGGTTGAAGCCCTGAAACGTTACCCGGAAGTGAACGCGTCTATCGACGGCGATGACGTGGTTTACCACAACTATTTCGACGTCAGCATGGCGGTTTCTACGCCGCGCGGCCTGGTGACGCCGGTTCTGCGTGATGTCGATACCCTCGGCATGGCAGACATCGAGAAGAAAATCAAAGAGCTGGCAGTCAAAGGCCGTGATGGCAAGCTGACGGTTGAAGATCTGACCGGTGGTAACTTCACCATCACCAACGGTGGTGTGTTCGGTTCCCTGATGTCTACGCCGATCATCAACCCGCCGCAGAGCGCAATTCTGGGTATGCACGCTATCAAAGATCGTCCGATGGCGGTGAATGGTCAGGTTGAGATCCTGCCGATGATGTACCTGGCGCTGTCCTACGATCACCGTCTGATCGATGGTCGCGAATCCGTGGGCTTCCTGGTAACGATCAAAGAGTTACTGGAAGAGCCGACGCGTCTGCTGCTGGACGTGTAGTAGTTTAAGCTTCACCTGCACTGTAGACCGACGTGGATAGGGTGTCGGTCTACGGTTTAAAAGATAACGATTACTGAAGGATGGACAGAACACATGAACTTACATGAATATCAGGCAAAACAACTGTTTGCCCGCTATGGCTTACCAGCACCGGTGGGTTATGCCTGTACTACTCCGCGCGAAGCAGAAGAAGCCGCTTCAAAAATCGGTGCCGGTCCGTGGGTAGTGAAATGTCAGGTTCACGCTGGTGGCCGCGGTAAAGCGGGCGGTGTGAAAGTTGTAAACAGCAAAGAAGACATCCGTGCTTTTGCAGAAAACTGGCTGGGCAAGCGTCTGGTAACGTATCAAACAGATGCCAATGGCCAACCGGTTAACCAGATTCTGGTTGAAGCGGCGACCGATATCGCTAAAGAGCTGTATCTCGGTGCCGTTGTAGACCGTAGTTCCCGTCGCGTGGTCTTTATGGCCTCCACCGAAGGCGGCGTGGAAATCGAAAAAGTGGCGGAAGAAACTCCGCACCTGATCCATAAAGTTGCGCTTGATCCGCTGACTGGCCCGATGCCGTATCAGGGACGCGAGCTGGCGTTCAAACTGGGTCTGGAAGGTAAACTGGTTCAGCAGTTCACCAAAATCTTCATGGGCCTGGCGACCATTTTCCTGGAGCGCGACCTGGCGCTGATCGAAATCAACCCGCTGGTCATCACCAAACAGGGCGATCTGATTTGCCTCGACGGCAAACTGGGCGCTGATGGCAACGCCCTGTTCCGCCAGCCTGATCTGCGCGAAATGCGTGACCAGTCGCAGGAAGATCCGCGTGAAGCACAGGCTGCACAGTGGGAACTGAACTACGTTGCGCTGGACGGTAACATCGGTTGTATGGTTAACGGCGCAGGTCTGGCGATGGGTACGATGGACATAGTTAAACTGCACGGCGGCGAACCGGCTAACTTCCTGGACGTTGGCGGCGGCGCAACCAAAGAACGTGTAACCGAAGCGTTCAAAATCATCCTCTCTGACGACAAAGTGAAAGCCGTTCTGGTTAACATCTTCGGCGGTATCGTTCGTTGCGACCTGATCGCTGACGGTATCATCGGCGCGGTAGCGGAAGTGGGTGTTAACGTACCGGTCGTGGTACGTCTGGAAGGTAACAACGCCGAACTCGGCGCGAAGAAACTGGCTGACAGCGGCCTGAATATTATTGCAGCAAAAGGTCTGACGGATGCAGCTCAGCAGGTTGTTGCCGCAGTGGAGGGGAAATAATGTCCATTTTAATTGATAAAAACACCAAGGTTATCTGCCAGGGCTTTACCGGTAGCCAGGGGACTTTCCACTCAGAACAGGCCATTGCATACGGCACTAAAATGGTTGGTGGCGTAACTCCAGGTAAAGGCGGCACTACCCACCTCGGCCTGCCGGTGTTCAACACCGTGCGTGAAGCTGTTGCTGCTACTGGCGCTTCCGCGTCTGTTATTTACGTACCAGCACCGTTCTGCAAAGACTCCATTCTGGAAGCTATCGATGCAGGCATCAAACTGATTATCACCATCACTGAAGGCATCCCGACGCTGGATATGCTGACCGTGAAAGTGAAACTGGACGAAGCAGGCGTTCGTATGATCGGCCCGAACTGCCCAGGCGTTATCACCCCGGGTGAATGCAAAATTGGTATCCAGCCGGGTCACATTCACAAACCGGGTAAAGTGGGTATCGTTTCCCGTTCCGGTACACTGACCTATGAAGCGGTTAAACAGACCACGGATTACGGTTTCGGTCAGTCGACCTGTGTCGGTATCGGCGGTGACCCGATCCCTGGCTCTAACTTTATCGACATTCTCGAAATGTTCGAAAAAGATCCGCAGACCGAAGCGATCGTGATGATCGGTGAGATCGGCGGTAGCGCTGAAGAAGAAGCGGCAGCGTACATCAAAGAGCATGTTACCAAGCCAGTTGTGGGTTACATCGCTGGTGTGACTGCGCCGAAAGGCAAACGTATGGGCCACGCGGGTGCGATCATTGCCGGTGGGAAAGGGACTGCGGATGAGAAATTCGCTGCTCTGGAAGCCGCAGGCGTGAAAACCGTTCGCAGCCTGGCGGATATCGGTGAAGCACTGAAAACTGTTCTGAAATAAATATCTGTAATAAGAAATAGCCCTCGCCGCTTCCCTCTACAGGAATGGCGAAGGGCTGTCGGTTTCGACATGGTTGGCCATCGTATGATGGCCTTTTTGTGCTTATCGCGATGATTTTCGCTGCGCTATCAGGGTAAATTTATAGTCATCGGTATTAAAAGCGTTGCGGCTATATTCAAACACCCGACCATCAACTAAATATCCACGCGATACTTTTTCAAGAATCGGCTTTGTCTGGCTGATATTAAGCAGACGGCTCATCTCTTCGGTTGGCATCAGAGGAATGATTTCCTGTTCGCTACGATCGATAACCATCTTCTTCACTTCTTCAATAAAGTGATATTTCGAATTTTCCATGACCTGCCAGGTGAGATCCGGGAACAACGCAAGCGGCATCCAGGTTTCTTCCAGCGCCATTGGCTTTTGCTTGCGATAGCGCACGCGCTTCACATGCCAAACACGATCCTGCACGGTGATTTGTAGCTGTTGCTGAAGAAAATCGTCAGCCGGAATCACTTCAAATATCAGAACTTCACTGTGTGTATCGACGTGACGGTCCGACAGTTTTTCATCAAAACTGGTTAACTGAAAAATATCGTAATTGACCCGCTCTTCTTTGACGTAAGTCCCGCTGCCCTGAATGCTTTCGAGGATCTGTTGCTCGACTAACTGGCGCAAAGCCTGACGCACCGTAACCCGGCTGACGCCAAACTCTGTTTGTAATGCCGATTCGGTAGGTAACGCATCGCCAGGTTTAAGCTCGCCACGCGCAATTTGCTCACGAATGCGATCAGCAATCTGTCGGTATAAGGGTTTGTGTCCCATTATTTAGCATCTCATTAATACGAATTTAGCCATTATGCCCGATAAACTCATCCTGTAAACAATACAAATAAAATGCAAATAATTTCAATCAAGTGAAATTGATTACGCAATGGTATTGTTTTGTCGGGCACACTGGCGCGACTATAAAAACGATCAAGTGAGGATCATGATGAACCTGACGACTCTGACCCACCGCGATGCGTTGTGTCTGAATGCGCGCTTTACCAGCCGTGAAGAGGCCATTCACGCGTTGACTCAACGTCTTGCTGCTCTGGGGAAAATTTCCAGTACTGAGCAATTTCTGAAAGAAGTGTATCGCCGTGAAAGCCTTGGCCCGACCGCCTTAAGTGAAGGGTTGGCTGTGCCGCATGGCAAAACTGCTGCGGTAAAAGAAGCGGCGTTTGCGGTCGCCACACTCAGCGAGCCGCTTCAGTGGGAAGGCGTGGATGGCCCGGAAGCGGTTGATTTAGTGGTGTTGCTGGCGATTCCCCTCAATGAAGCGGGTACTACGCACATGCAACTGCTGACAGCGCTGACCACGCGCCTGGCGGATGATGAGATTCGGGCGCGTATACAGTCGGCGACGACGCCTGATGAATTGCTCTCGGCGCTGGATGACAAGGGAGGCACGCAACCTTCTGCCTCTTTTTCCAACGCGCCAACTATCGTTTGCGTAACGGCCTGCCCGGCGGGTATTGCTCACACCTACATGGCTGCGGAGTATCTGGAAAAAGCCGGACGCAAACTCGGCGTGAATGTCTACGTTGAAAAGCAAGGTGCTAACGGTATTGAAGGGCGTTTAACGGCGGATCAACTCAATAGTGCAACTGCCTGTATTTTTGCGGCTGAAGTCGCCATCAAGGAGAGTGAGCGTTTTAACGGCATTCCTGCGCTTTCTGTGCCTGTTGCCGAGCCGATTCGCCATGCAGAAGCGTTGATCCAACAATCGCTTACCCTCGAGCGTGGCGATGAGACGCGTACCTTACAGCAAGATACGCAACCGGTGAAAAGCGTCAAAACGGAGCTGAAACAGGCACTGTTGAGCGGGATCTCTTTTGCCGTACCGTTGATTGTCGCGGGGGGGACGGTGCTGGCGGTCGCGGTATTACTGTCGCAAATCTTCGGGCTACAAGATCTGTTTAATGAAGAAAACTCCTGGCTGTGGATGTACCGCAAACTGGGCGGCGGGCTGCTCGGAATTTTGATGGTACCGGTGCTGGCAGCCTATACCGCCTATTCGCTGGCAGATAAACCGGCGTTAGCGCCAGGCTTTGCGGCTGGACTTGCCGCCAACATGATCGGCTCCGGGTTTCTCGGCGCGGTCGTTGGCGGATTGATAGCCGGTTACTTGATACGCTGGATGAAAAATCACTTGCGTCTTAGCAGTAAATTCAATGGCTTCCTGACTTTTTATCTCTACCCGGTGCTCGGTACATTGGGAGCGGGCAGTCTGATGCTGTTTGTGGTGGGGGAACCTGTCGCCTGGATCAATAACTCGCTTACCGCCTGGCTGAACGGTCTGTCAGGAAGTAACGCGCTGTTGCTGGGTGCCATTCTCGGTTTTATGTGTTCCTTTGACCTTGGAGGGCCAGTGAATAAAGCCGCTTATGCATTCTGCCTGGGCGCAATGGCGAACGGCGTTTACGGCCCGTATGCCATTTTCGCCTCCGTCAAAATGGTTTCGGCATTTACCGTAACCGCTTCCACGATGCTCGCACCGCGCCTGTTTAAAGAGTTTGAAATTGAGACCGGGAAATCCACCTGGCTGTTAGGGCTGGCAGGTATTACCGAAGGGGCGATCCCGATGGCGATTGAAGATCCGCTGCGGGTTATTGGTTCGTTTGTGCTGGGCTCTATGGTAACGGGCGCTATTGTCGGTGCGATGAATATCGGCCTTTCGACACCCGGTGCTGGCATTTTCTCGCTCTTTTTACTTCATGATAATGGCGCGGGCGGTGTTATGGCGGCAATTGGCTGGTTTGGTGCGGCATTGGTGGGGGCTGCAATCTCGACTGCAATTCTCCTGATCTGGCGGCGTCACGCGGTTAAGCATGGCAACTATCTGACTGATGGCGTAATGCCATAAACAAAAAGGAAACGACGATGAAAGCGGTATCTCGCGTTCACATCACCCCGCATATGCACTGGGATCGGGAGTGGTATTTCACCACCGAAGAGTCACGCATTCTGCTGGTCAATAATATGGAAGAGATCCTGTGCCGACTGGAACAGGACAACGAATACAAATATTACGTACTCGACGGGCAAACGGCGATCCTCGAAGATTATTTCGCGGTGAAACCGGAAAACAAAGACCGCTTGAAGAAACTGGTAGAAGCCGGCAAGTTGATTATCGGCCCCTGGTATACCCAGACCGATACCACGATTGTTTCTGCGGAATCCATCGTCCGTAATCTGATGTACGGAATGCGTGACTGCCTCGCGTTTGGCGAGCCGATGAAAATAGGTTATTTACCCGATTCCTTTGGCATGTCCGGGCAACTGCCGCATATCTACAATGGATTTGGCATTACCTGCACCATGTTCTGGCGTGGATGTTCTGAGCGCCACGGTACGGATAAAACCGAGTTTTTGTGGCAAAGCAGTGACGGTAGCGAAGTGACGGCGCAGGTGATGCCGTTGGGTTATGCCATCGGTAAGTACTTACCTGCGGACGAAAACGGATTACGCAAACGCCTCGACAGTTATTTTGACGTGCTGGAAAAAGCGTCTGTAACCAAAGAGATTTTGCTGCCGAATGGGCATGATCAGATGCCATTGCAGCAAAATATCTTCGAAGTGATGGAGAAACTGCGCGAAATTTATCCTCAACGAAAGTTTGTGATGAGCCGCTTTGAAGAGGTATTTGAGAAGATCGAAGCGCAGCGAGATAATCTGGCAACCCTGAAAGGGGAATTTATTGATGGCAAATATATGCGCGTGCATCGCACCATCGGTTCCACGCGCATGGATATCAAAGTTGCCCACGCACGTATTGAAAATAAGATTGTTAATCTGCTGGAACCGCTGGCAACGCTGGCCAGGACGTTGGGTTTTGGATACCACCACGGCTTGCTGGAGAAAATGTGGAAAGAGATCTTAAAAAATCATGCCCACGACAGCATCGGCTGCTGCTGTCGTGACAAAGTTCATCGCGAAATCGTCGCCCGCTTCGAACTGGCTGAAGACATGGCGGATAATCTGCTGCGTTTCTATATGCGTAAAATCGCCGACAACATGCCGCAGAGCGACGCCGACAAACTCGTCCTGTTTAACCTGATGCCCTGGCCGCGGGAAGAAGTGATCAACACCACTGTGCGGCTGCGCGCCAGCCAGTTTAATCTACGAGACGATCGCGGTCAGCCTGTACCGTATTTTATTCGCCATGCCCGTGAGATCGATCCAGGCCTAATCGATCGGCAAATAGTTCATTACGGTAATTACGATCCCTTTATGGAGTTTGATATACAGATCAACCAGATTGTCCCTTCTATGGGCTATCGCACGCTTTATATCGAAGCGAATCAGCCTGGCAACGTGATTGCGGCAAAAAGTGACGCTGAAGGGATACTGGAAAATGCTTTCTGGCAAATTGCGCTCAATGAGGATGGAACGCTACAACTGGTAGATAAAGATAGCGGTGTGCGCTATGACCGGGTGTTGCAAATTGAAGAAAGCTCTGATGATGGTGATGAATATGACTATTCACCCGCAAAAGAAGAGTGGGTAATTACTTCGGCGAATGCGAAACCGCAATGCGAGATTATTCATGAGGCCTGGCAGAGCAGGGCTGTTATCCGCTATGAAATGGCGGTGCCGCGTAATCTGCAACAACGCAGCGCAAGACAATCCACTGGCAGAGTAGATGTCGAGTTGGTTGTCACTCTTAGTCATAACAACAGGCGCATTGATGTGGATATCAACCTTGATAACCAGGCTGACGATCATCGCCTTCGCGTCCTGATCCCTACATCTTTTAACACCGATAGTGTTCTGGCAGATACCCAGTTTGGTTCGCTAACGCGCCCCGTGAACGACAGTGCAATGAACAACTGGCAGCAAGAAAGCTGGAAAGAAGCGCCGGTTCCGGTATGGAATATGCTCAACTATGCAGCCTTACAGGAAGGGCGTAACGGCATGGCTGTCTTTAGCGAAGGGCTACGTGAATTTGAAGTCATCGGTGAAGAGAAGAAAACCTTTGCCATTACGTTGCTGCGCGGCGTGGGCTTACTGGGGAAAGAAGATCTGCTTTTAAGGCCTAGGCGGCCTTCGGGAATTAAAATGCCAGTCCCGGACTCACAACTACGTGGTCTGCTTTCTTGTCGCCTAAGTTTATTGAGTTATACCGGTACGCCAACCGCCGCTGGTGTAGCTCAGCAGGCGCGAGCATGGCTGACTCCAGTACAGTGTTACAACAAAATCCCATGGGATGCGATGAAGCTCAACAAAGCCGGATTCAACGTGCCGGAAAGTTATAGTTTGTTGAAAATGCCCCCAGTGGGATGCCTGATAAGCGCACTTAAGAAAGCTGAAGACCGACAAGAAGTGATTTTACGGCTGTTTAATCCGGCTGAATCAGCAACCTGTGATGCGACTGTTGCTTTCAGTCGCGAGGTGATTTCTTGCTCAGAAACGATGATGGATGAACACATTACCACCGAGGAAAATCAAGGTTCAAATCTATCGGGGCCTTTTTTACCCGGCCAGTCACGGACGTTCAGTTACCGGCTTGCCTGAATAGCAATCAAACCGAAGCCACATATGCGCGGCCAGATTGTTGACAAAGGGCGCTTTGTTCATGCCGGATACGGCATGAACGCTTTATTCGGTCTACAAAAGCAGGCAAATTCAATATATTGCAGAGATGATGTAGACACTGGCAAGCGTAGCGCATCAGGTAATTTTGTGTTTATCTTCACTCTCAAGCTACGTATATGTGGCTTTATTTTTAACAAAATAATAACCACGGGTGAGTTAATTATAATATAATTATAAGTTAATTAAATGTTAATATCGGCGGGAGGGAGATTTATGCCTTTATTAATAATCCTGAAACTCTGCGTCGTATTAGCCAGTGACCAAAAAAAGAATTAAGGTCAACCGTGCTGTTTTTGCTTCGTCTCTTTTTATCTTTAATTGCCAACCGAAACTAATTTCAGTCTTATAATTCACACATTTTAAACATAAATATCACTAAAGTTACCTTGTTGAAACATGATTAACATAATTTGTAGAAATTGATATTTATCAATGTATAAGTCTTGGAAATGGGCATCAAAAAGAGATAAATTGTTCTCGATCAAATTGGCTGAAAGGCGGCAATTTAGCTATAAATTGATCACCGTCGAAAAATGCAAATTTGCTTCAACAAAAACCTGTTTATTGTAAGGATTTTGCGGCGTAATATATACGTGGGATCAATTTGAGTTTTTATTAACATGTTTGCAACCTTTCTTTACGCCGTTTTTGTGTGCATTCACATGGTATGATGAAAGTGTTCAAACAAATTTCTATTGGGGCATGCGTGTGACCCTTTCTAACGGGGTTCACTCTCGGAGTCTTCATGCGATGAGCAAGGAGTCATGATGTTAGATATAGTCGAACTGTCGCGCTTACAGTTTGCCTTGACCGCGATGTACCACTTCCTTTTTGTGCCACTGACGCTCGGTATGGCGTTCCTCCTGGCCATTATGGAAACGGTCTACGTCCTCTCCGGCAAACAGATTTATAAAGATATGACCAAGTTCTGGGGCAAGTTGTTTGGTATCAACTTCGCTCTGGGTGTGGCTACCGGTCTGACCATGGAGTTCCAGTTCGGGACTAACTGGTCTTACTATTCCCACTATGTAGGGGATATCTTCGGTGCGCCGCTGGCAATCGAAGGTCTGATGGCCTTCTTCCTCGAATCCACCTTTGTAGGTCTGTTCTTCTTCGGTTGGGATCGTCTGGGTAAAGTTCAGCATATGTGTGTCACCTGGCTGGTGGCGCTCGGTTCAAACCTGTCCGCACTGTGGATTCTGGTTGCGAACGGCTGGATGCAAAACCCAATCGCGTCCGATTTCAACTTTGAAACTATGCGTATGGAGATGGTGAGCTTCTCCGAGCTGGTGCTTAACCCGGTTGCTCAGGTGAAATTCGTTCACACTGTAGCGTCTGGTTATGTGACTGGCGCGATGTTCATCCTCGGTATCAGCGCATGGTATATGCTGAAAGGTCGTGACTTCGCCTTCGCTAAACGCTCCTTTGCTATCGCTGCCAGCTTCGGTATGGCTGCTGTTCTGTCTGTTATTGTTCTGGGTGATGAATCCGGCTACGAAATGGGCGACGTGCAGAAAACCAAACTGGCTGCTATTGAAGCCGAGTGGGAAACGCAACCTGCGCCTGCTGCCTTTACTTTGTTCGGCATTCCTGATCAGGAAGAGGAGACGAACAAATTTGCGATTCAGATCCCTTACGCACTGGGCATCATTGCAACGCGTTCCGTGGATACCCCGGTTATCGGCCTGAAAGAGCTGATGGTGCAGCATGAAGAACGCATTCGTAACGGGATGAAGGCGTACTCTCTGCTCGAACAACTGCGTTCTGGTTCTACCGACCAGACGGTTCGTGACCAGTTCAATAGCATGAAGAAAGACCTCGGTTACGGTCTGCTGCTGAAACGCTATACGCCAAACGTGGCTGATGCGACTGAAGCGCAGATTCAACAGGCAACCAAAGACTCCATCCCGCGTGTAGCGCCGCTGTACTTTGCGTTCCGTATCATGGTGGCGTGTGGCTTCCTGCTGCTGGCAATCATCGCGCTCTCTTTCTGGAGTGTCATCCGCAACCGCATTGGCGAGAAAAAATGGCTTCTGCGCGCCGCGCTGTACGGTATTCCGCTGCCGTGGATTGCTGTAGAAGCGGGCTGGTTCGTGGCTGAATATGGCCGCCAACCGTGGGCTATCGGTGAAGTGCTGCCGACAGCTGTGGCGAATTCGTCACTGACCGCAGGCGATCTCATCTTCTCAATGGTGCTGATTTGCGGCCTGTATACCCTGTTCCTGGTGGCAGAATTGTTCTTAATGTTCAAGTTTGCACGCCTCGGCCCAAGCAGCCTGAAAACCGGTCGCTATCACTTTGAGCAGTCTTCCACGACTACTCAGCCGGCACGCTAAGACAGGAGTCGTCAAATGATCGATTATGAAGTATTGCGTTTTATCTGGTGGCTGCTGGTTGGCGTTCTGCTGATTGGTTTTGCAGTCACTGACGGTTTCGACATGGGGGTGGGCATGCTCACCCGTTTCCTCGGTCGTAACGACACCGAGCGTCGAATTATGATTAACTCCATTGCACCACACTGGGACGGTAACCAGGTTTGGCTGATCACCGCGGGCGGCGCACTCTTTGCTGCCTGGCCGATGGTCTATGCCGCTGCGTTCTCCGGCTTCTATGTGGCGATGATCCTCGTGCTGGCGTCTTTGTTCTTCCGTCCGGTCGGTTTTGACTACCGCTCCAAGATTGAAGAAACCCGCTGGCGTAACATGTGGGACTGGGGCATCTTCATTGGTAGCTTCGTTCCGCCGCTGGTAATTGGTGTAGCGTTCGGTAACCTGTTGCAGGGCGTACCGTTCAACGTTGATGAATATCTGCGTCTGTACTACACCGGTAACTTCTTCCAGTTGCTTAACCCGTTCGGCCTGCTGGCAGGCGTGGTGAGCGTAGGGATGATCATTACTCAGGGCGCAACCTATCTGCAAATGCGTACCGTGGGCGAACTGCACCTGCGTACCCGTGCAACGGCTCAGGTGGCTGCGCTGGTGACACTGGTCTGTTTCGCACTGGCTGGCGTATGGGTGATGTACGGTATCGATGGTTATGTCGTGAAATCGACAATGGACCATTACGCAGCCTCTAACCCACTGAATAAAGAAGTGGTTCGTGAAGCTGGCGCATGGCTGGTTAACTTCAACAACACGCCAATTCTGTGGGCTATTCCGGCACTGGGTGTGGTTCTGCTGCTGCTGACCATCCTGACTGCACGTATGGATAAAGCCGCGTGGGCGTTTGTGTTCTCCTCCCTGACGCTGGCCTGCATCATCCTGACAGCCGGTATCGCAATGTTCCCGTTTGTGATGCCGTCCAGCACCATGATGAACGCAAGTCTGACAATGTGGGATGCAACTTCCAGCCAGCTGACGCTTAACGTCATGACCTGGGTTGCGGTGGTTCTGGTACCGATCATTCTGCTCTACACCGCCTGGTGTTACTGGAAAATGTTCGGTCGTATCACCAAAGAAGATATTGAACGTAACACCCACTCTCTGTACTAAGTAAGGAGCTAAAAATGTGGTATTTCGCATGGATTCTGGGAACGCTTCTTGCCTGTTCGTTTGGGGTAATCACCGCGCTGGCGCTTGAACACGTCGAATCAGGCAAAGCCGGTCAAGAAGACATCTGATGAGTAAGATTATCGCGACCTTGTATGCGGTAATGGACAAGCGCCCCCTGCGGGCGCTTTCCTTCGTGATGGCGCTTCTGTTAGCAGGATGTATGTTTTGGGACCCATCTCGTTTTGCCGCGAAGACCAGTGAACTGGAAATCTGGCATGGTTTATTGCTGATGTGGGCCGTCTGTGCTGGTGTGATTCACGGCGTGGGCTTTCGTCCGCAGAAGGTTCTTTGGCAAGGGATTTTTTGCCCATTGCTTGCCGATATTGTTCTCATTGTCGGGCTGATTTTCTTCTTCTTTTAAATCAGAATTCTCTTTAAAAAATTATGGGCCGCTCTAGGCCCATAAATTTTTACGCGCCCTTAACTTGCCCTCATTCCCAAACCTCAATCGCGCGCGTATAGTAGCAGCGTTTAAAAGCTCTAACTTTTGTTGCATTACCGGGATGTAAAGTGAATACAACGCTGTTTCGATGGCCGGTTCGCGTCTACTATGAAGATACCGATGCCGGTGGTGTGGTGTACCACGCCAGTTACGTCGCTTTTTATGAAAGAGCACGCACAGAGATGCTGCGTCATCATCACTTCAGTCAGCAGGCGCTGATGGCTGAACGCGTTGCCTTTGTGGTACGTAAAATGACGGTGGAATATTACGCACCTGCGCGGCTCGACGATATGCTCGAAATACAGACTGAAATAACATCAATGCGTGGCACCTCTTTGGTTTTCACGCAACGTATTGTCAACGCCGAGAATACTTTGCTGAATGAAGCAGAGGTTCTGGTTGTTTGCGTTGACCCACTCAAAATGAAGCCTCGTGCGCTTCCCAAGTCTATTGTCGCGGAGTTTAAGCAGTGACTGACATGAATATCCTTGATTTGTTCCTGAAGGCTAGCCTTCTGGTTAAACTTATCATGTTGATTTTGATTGGTTTTTCAATCGCATCCTGGGCCATTATTATCCAGCGAACCCGTATTCTTAACGCAGCGGCGCGTGAAGCCGAAGCGTTTGAAGATAAATTCTGGTCTGGAATCGAACTCTCTCGCCTCTATCAAGAGAGTCAGGGGAAACGGGATAATCTGACTGGTTCGGAACAAATCTTTTACAGCGGGTTCAAAGAGTTTGTGCGCCTGCATCGTGCCAATAGCCATGCGCCGGAAGCCGTAGTGGAAGGGGCGTCGCGTGCTATGCGTATCTCCATGAACCGTGAACTTGAAAATCTGGAAACGCACATTCCGTTCCTCGGTACGGTTGGCTCCATCAGCCCGTATATTGGTCTGTTTGGTACGGTCTGGGGGATCATGCACGCCTTTATCGCCCTCGGGGCGGTAAAACAAGCAACACTGCAAATGGTTGCGCCCGGTATCGCAGAAGCGTTGATTGCGACGGCAATTGGTCTGTTCGCCGCAATTCCGGCGGTAATGGCTTATAACCGTCTCAACCAGCGCGTAAACAAACTGGAACTGAATTACGACAACTTTATGGAAGAGTTTACCGCGATTCTGCACCGCCAGGCGTTTACCGTTAGCGAGAGCAACAAGGGGTAAGCCATGGCCAGAGCGCGTGGACGAGGTCGTCGCGATCTCAAGTCCGAAATCAACATTGTTCCGTTGCTGGACGTACTGCTGGTGCTGTTGCTGATCTTTATGGCGACAGCGCCCATCATCACCCAGAGCGTGGAGGTCGATCTGCCAGACGCTACTGAATCACAGGCGGTGAGCAGTAACGATAATCCGCCAGTGATTGTTGAAGTGTCTGGTATTGGTCAGTACACCGTGGTGGTTGAGAAAGATCGCCTGGAGCGTTTACCACCAGAGCAGGTGGTGGCGGAAGTGTCCAGCCGTTTCAAGGCCAACCCGAAAACGGTCTTTCTGATCGGTGGCGCAAAAGATGTGCCTTACGATGAAATAATTAAAGCACTGAACTTGTTACATAGTGCGGGTGTGAAATCGGTTGGTTTAATGACGCAGCCTATCTAAACATCTGCGTTTCCCTTGCTTGAAAGAGAGCGGGTAACAGGCGAACAGTTTTTGGAAACCGAGAGTGTCAAAGGCAACCGAACAAAACGACAAGCTCAAGCGGGCGATAATTATTTCAGCAGTGCTGCATGTCATCTTATTTGCGGCGCTGATCTGGAGTTCGTTCGATGAGAATATAGAAGCTTCAGCCGGAGGCGGCGGTGGTTCGTCCATCGACGCTGTCATGGTTGATTCAGGTGCGGTAGTTGAGCAGTACAAACGCATGCAAAGCCAGGAATCAAGCGCGAAGCGTTCTGATGAACAGCGCAAGATGAAGGAACAGCAGGCTGCTGAAGAACTGCGTGAGAAACAAGCGGCTGAACAGGAACGCCTGAAGCAACTTGAGAAAGAGCGGTTAGCGGCTCAGGAGCAGAAAAAGCAGGCTGAAGAAGCCGCAAAACAGGCCGAGTTAAAGCAGAAGCAAGCTGAAGTGGCGGCAGCGAAAGCGGCGGCAGATGCTAAAGCTGCGGAAGAAGCAGCGAAGAAAGCGGCTGCAGACGCGAAGAAAAAAGCAGAAGCAGAAGCCGCCAAAGCCGCAGCCGAAGCGCAGAAAAAAGCCGAGGTAGCCGCTGCGGCACTGAAGAAGAAAGCGGAAGCGGCAGAAGCAGCTGCAGCTGAAGCAAGAAAGAAAGCGGCAACTGAAGCTGCTGAAAAAGCCAAGGCAGAAGCTGAGAAGAAAGCGGCTGCTGAAAAGGCTGCAGCTGATAAGAAAGCGGCAGCAGAGAAAGCTGCAGCCGACAAAAAAGCAGCAGAAAAAGCGGCTGCTGATAAGGCAGCAGCTGATAAGAAAGCAGCGGCAGAAAAAGCCGCCGCAGACAAAAAAGCGGCAGCGGCAAAAGCAGCAGCTGAAAAAGCCGCTGCAGCAAAAGCTGCCGCAGAGGCAGATGATATTTTCGGTGAGCTAAGCTCTGGTAAGAATGCACCGAAAACGGGGGGAGGGGCGAAAGGGAACAATGCTTCGCCTGCCGGGAGTGGTAATACTAAAAACAATGGCGCATCAGGGGCCGATATCAATAACTATGCCGGGCAGATTAAATCTGCTATCGAAAGTAAGTTCTATGACGCATCGTCCTATGCAGGCAAAACCTGTACGCTGCGCATAAAACTGGCACCCGATGGTATGTTACTGGATATCAAACCTGAAGGTGGCGATCCCGCACTTTGTCAGGCTGCGTTGGCAGCAGCTAAACTTGCGAAGATCCCGAAACCACCAAGCCAGGCAG
Source organism: Shigella sp. FJ200513 (assembly GCF_040495915.1). NCBI lineage: Bacteria > Pseudomonadati > Pseudomonadota > Gammaproteobacteria > Enterobacterales > Enterobacteriaceae > Shigella > Shigella sp. FJ200513. The sequence goes on from NZ_JBDYCV010000025.1 coordinate 43,299, forward strand.
TATATGAAGTGTTCAAAAACGCGCCATTGGACTTCAAACCGTAATCGCGATGTTGACTGTTCGGACGGTCAACATCAGGCACCGGTTGCCACGGGGTTCTGGTAGTTTTGTGTATTTTAGTTTGTTAACATTCTGCTAAATTATCGTGGGCCATCGGTCCAGATAAGGGAGATATGATGAAGCAGGCATTACGAGTAGCATTTGGTTTTCTCATACTGTGGGCATCAGTTCTGCATGCTGAAGTCCGCATTGTGATCGACAGCGGTGTAGATTCCGGTCGTCCTATTGGTGTTGTTCCTTTCCAGTGGGCGGGGCCTGGTGCGGCACCTGAAGATATTGGCGGCATCGTTGCTGCTGACTTGCGTAACAGCGGTAAATTTAATCCGTTAGATCGCGCTCGTCTGCCACAGCAGCCGGGTAGTGCGCAGGAAGTACAACCAGCTGCATGGTCCGCACTGGGCATTGACGCTGTAGTTGTCGGTCAAGTCACTCCGAATCCGGATGGTTCTTACAATGTTGCTTATCAACTTGTTGACACTGGCGGCGCACCGGGTACTGTACTTGCTCAGAACTCGTACAAAGTGAACAAGCAGTGGCTGCGTTATGCTGGTCATACCGCCAGTGATGAAGTGTTTGAAAAACTGACCGGCATTAAAGGTGCGTTCCGTACCCGTATTGCCTACGTTGTTCAGACCAACGGCGGTCAGTTCCCGTATGAACTGCGCGTATCTGACTATGACGGTTACAACCAGTTTGTCGTTCACCGTTCACCGCAGCCGCTGATGTCTCCGGCGTGGTCACCAGACGGTTCTAAACTGGCTTATGTGACCTTCGAAAGCGGTCGTTCCGCGCTGGTTATTCAGACGCTGGCAAATGGCGCTGTACGTCAGGTGGCTTCATTCCCGCGTCACAACGGTGCACCTGCATTCTCGCCAGACGGCAGCAAACTGGCATTCGCCTTGTCGAAAACCGGTAGTCTGAACCTGTACGTAATGGATTTGGCTTCTGGTCAGATCCGCCAGGTGACTGATGGTCGCAGTAACAATACCGAACCGACCTGGTTCCCGGATAGCCAGAACCTGGCATTTACTTCTGACCAGGCCGGTCGTCCGCAGGTTTATAAAGTGAATATCAACGGCGGTGCGCCACAACGTATTACCTGGGAAGGTTCGCAGAACCAGGATGCGGATGTCAGCAGCGACGGTAAATTTATGGTAATGGTCAGCTCCAATGGTGGGCAGCAGCACATTGCCAAACAAGATCTGGCAACGGGAGGCGTACAAGTTCTGTCGTCCACGTTCCTGGATGAAACGCCAAGTCTGGCACCTAACGGCACTATGGTAATCTACAGCTCTTCTCAGGGGATGGGATCCGTGCTGAATTTGGTTTCTACAGATGGGCGTTTCAAAGCGCGTCTTCCGGCAACTGATGGACAGGTCAAATTCCCTGCCTGGTCGCCGTATCTGTGATAATAATTAATTGAATAGTAAAGGAATCATTGAAATGCAACTGAACAAAGTGCTGAAAGGGCTGATGATTGCTCTGCCTGTTATGGCAATTGCGGCATGTTCTTCCAACAAGAACGCCAGCAATGACGGCAGCGAAGGCATGCTGGGTGCCGGCACTGGTATGGATGCGAACGGCGGCAACGGCAACATGTCTTCCGAAGAGCAGGCTCGTCTGCAAATGCAACAGCTGCAGCAGAACAACATCGTTTACTTCGATCTGGACAAGTACGATATCCGTTCTGACTTCGCTCAAATGCTGGATGCACATGCAAACTTCCTGCGTAGCAACCCGTCTTACAAAGTCACCGTAGAAGGTCACGCGGACGAACGTGGTACTCCGGAATACAACATCTCCCTGGGTGAACGTCGTGCGAACGCCGTTAAGATGTACCTGCAGGGTAAAGGCGTTTCTGCAGACCAGATCTCCATCGTTTCTTACGGTAAAGAAAAACCTGCAGTACTGGGTCATGACGAAGCGGCATACTCCAAAAACCGTCGTGCGGTACTGGTTTACTAAGAGAATTGCATGAGCAGTAACTTCAGACATCAACTATTGAGTCTGTCGTTACTGGTTGGTATAGCGGCCCCCTGGGCCGCTTTTGCTCAGGCACCAATCAGTAGTGTCAGCTCAGGCTCGGTCGAAGACCGCGTCACTCAACTTGAGCGTATTTCTAATGCTCACAGCCAGCTTTTAACCCAACTCCAGCAACAACTTTCTGATAATCAATCCGATATTGATTCCCTGCGTGGTCAGATTCAGGAAAATCAGTATCAACTGAATCAGGTCGTGGAGCGGCAAAAGCAGATCCTGTTGCAGATCGACAGCCTCAGCAGCGGTGGTGCAGCGGCGCAATCAACCAGCAGCGATCAAAGCGGTGCGACGGCATCAACGACGCCGACAGCTGATGCTGGTACTGCGAATGCTGGCGCGCCGGTGAAAAGCGGCGATGCAAACACGGATTACAATGCAGCTATTGCGCTGGTGCAGGATAAATCCCGCCAGGATGACGCAATGGTGGCATTTCAGAATTTCATCAAAAATTACCCTGATTCAACTTACCTGCCAAACGCCAATTATTGGCTGGGTCAGTTAAACTACAACAAGGGTAAAAAAGATGATGCGGCGTACTATTTTGCTTCGGTAGTGAAAAACTATCCGAAGTCACCAAAGGCTGCTGATGCGATGTTTAAAGTCGGCGTCATCATGCAGGACAAAGGTGACACCGCAAAAGCGAAAGCCGTATACCAGCAGGTTATCAGTAAATACCCTGGTACTGATGGCGCTAAACAGGCACAAAAACGTCTGAACGCGATGTAATGCATAACACACGACCAGAAGTCGCATTATTTCTGGTCGTGTCGTGCGAATCATAAGCAGTTGAGTGATCTGCATCGAAATTTTTGTTGCGCTCAAGTCTGAAATCAGTAATATATGCCGCCGTTGCCACGGGATATCAAACAAACCGAAAGCAACGAAAAAGTGGGTCGTTAGCTCAGTTGGTAGAGCAGTTGACTTTTAATCAATTGGTCGCAGGTTCGAATCCTGCACGACCCACCAA
>NZ_JBDYCV010000026.1:0-45961 GCF_040495915.1 Shigella sp. FJ200513
GTAGCGGAGCAGGAAGGACATCTGATGGAAATGGAAGCCACGCAAGCACCTTAAAATCACCATCATACACTAAATCAATAAGTTGGCAGCATTACCTTCGCTTAATTCCATATAACTGGACGATTACATTAGAAGTAAACTATACTTTTTATGAAATATCAGGGATAAATTATTCACATGGAAAATACATCATGTACAAATCATTATTTACTATTATCATTCTACTGTATAGCGCCAGTTCATATGCAAAAAGCGAATCCCCTCCCGCAAGCACTATAACTTTCATTGCACAAATCGATCATGTTGAGCTAAATAAAACAGCATTATCTCATGATATGAAACTCGTTCTTGCCGATCGTTTTTATTTCAAAACCAGTAATCCTTGCGAAACAAATTCAATTTCTGCTCGACCAGAATCAATGGATATTACTGACAAAGCCTATGCCGACAAATTAAAAAAATTAGAAACTCCTTTTCTTGATGATCGCTATTTCTTTATGACCATCAATCAGTGTGACGGTAATGGCACTCCCATGCTGACAGACATAAAAGTATGTACAACAGAATTATGTGGTGCTGAATATACAAAGAAAATGTCTACTGTATGGCTCGATGAAACTTTAAAACCAACTGCTAAACGTCTGGCAATTTATTTTATTCAATCTCCTTTACCCTATGACGAGGAGAAAAAACAATGGAAAGTCACCGGATGGTATATCTCATCAACTGATAATCAGTCTTCAACTAAACAGATTGCATTTGAAGGATATACAGACACAGATAACCTCTCCGATTCTAAATTTATTTCTTCATTTAAATCCTGGTTTGAAAGTGGAAAGATAAAAAACATTGCTAACTATAATCCAAAAGGAGAAAGAGATGGAAAATACGAAAGTTATTACAATAGCAATGGTAACGTCTATGAATCTCTAAGTTTTTCTAATGGTCTTATCAACGGTGAGTTTATTACATATTATGAAAATGGGGCCATTGAAAGTAAACGTCATTTTAATAACGACAAAATTAAAGATGGTGAATGCCCTCATTTTTATGAAGATGGGAAAATCAAACAGCAACATAGCTATCTGAATAGTAAACTCGATGGTCCTGCATATGAATATTATCCTGATGGCAAACTCATGCAGGAAAATTTCTATCAGCAAAGTGTGTTGATTGGAAACGATACCAGTTACTACCAATCCGGAAAAATAAGCTCTATACACAATAGAAATTCCCGTGGTCAGTATGATGGAGCTAACGAACGTTATAGTGAAGAGGGTAAGTTACTGTCTAAATCCGTCTATAAAGACGGAAAACAAATTTCTGTTCAAACCTGGTATGAAAATGGGCAGAAAGAAGAGGAGAAACATTTTGATGAGCAAGGCCAATTAAATGGTCTGGTTAAGCAATGGTATAAAAATGGTAATCTTGCAAAATCACAAAACTATAAACATGACATACTCGATGGTAACAGTGAAGAGTGGTACGAAAATGGCATCCCTGAAAGTTTGTACCCTTATAAGAATGGAAAAACCGACGGCATTGCCAAATCATGGAATAAGTATGGTAAATTAACCTATTCAATCGAATACAAAAATGGCGTAGAGAATGGGGCATATCGTAACTGGAGCAAAAACACAGGTAAACTAACCAAAGAAACCCTGTACGTCAATGGTATCAGACAGGGAGTGGAAAAAGAGTTTAACGATCGCACAGGTAAACTATTAACCTCCACGCAATATGTTAATAATAAAAGACATGGTACGGAGGAAACTTATGATCAAAACGGAATAAAATATATTACATGCTATCAAAATGATCAGAAATTATCGTCTTTAGACAATCCAACACAAATAAAAGATAATGCAACAACAGGCGATTCCAGTGCTCAATTTGCATTAGGGAAATACGAATTCATCTGTGCAAATATAGATGAAGGGATTAAATGGTTAACCAAATCTGCAGAGCAAAAAAACACTGATGCGATATACTTTTTAGCTACAGCCTACAAAGGCAATGGTATACCTGCAAACAATGAAAAATACCTAGCATATCTGCAACAAGCTGCAACACTGGGCAGTAGTAATGCCCAGGCGGAAATTGGCTATTTATATCTCATCGGAAAAGAACTACCACAGAATCTTCCTGATGCTGGTGTCTGGTTCAAAAAAGCAGCTGCACAAGGTAATTTTGCCGCACATTTCTATCTGGGAAGGATGTATCAGAATGGTGACGGCGTTGAGAGAAATATGGAAAAAGCCAGGTTTCATCTATCTAATGCGGCAGAAGGTGGAATAGAACCTGCGCTTAAAGCATTAAATGAACTTGAACATCAAACAAAATAAAGCGCTCAGGGACCACGTAAGGTTCATCAAACAGAAAAGGATATAGTTTGCGATGAAAGCGAAATCCACTTTGTTATTAATGATTTTATCTGTTTTTTATTCTCATCAGGTTTTATCCAGCGAACCCACTCAGCCGGATGTTTATTCTGTCGTCGAGAAAAAACTAAACTCTGCTTTACCTCTGGAAGAAAATACCACCTTCAGATCGCAGGCTGAATGGTTTAATTTGCAATATGAATTATTAGTATCTGGCTACCCTGAACGTGCTTACAATTTACTGAGCAAACTTGAGACAGAATCGAAAAACGCTAAATATTATCTGGATTTAACTGCCTCCAGAGTCGCTGAAGAAGAAGCACCAGAGACAGCCTTAACTTTTTTATCAAAAATTGGGTTAAATAAACCGGCTACTCTTACATCCTTTGAGAGCTATATCAATAGCTGGATAAAAAGCAAACAACCCGAAAAGGCTATGCAGCTTCTCAGCCTCGATGAGAATGCCCTGAATTATTATTTACCGACTGTGTTAGTCGCATATCAGATCGTTCCTGATAAGGCAATAAGTATTTATAATTCTGTATATGGAGATAATGTTGTTATACCCTATCAGCAAGTCACCATGTTACTTACAGTTGCGGAGGGTTATCAAACAAAAGGCGATATAAAAAACGCCATTCATTATGCCGATAAGGCGCTGAATATGTTTGATAAAGCTATTGCTGTAGATAGCAGTCGTGAATCCCATTATAGTGATGAGTATTTGAAACTCATGAATATCTACGCCGCCAATGGCAACAAAGAAAAAGCGGTGGTTTTATCTCAACGTCTACACAAAGCCATTACCGAATCTCAATCGAATTACTTAAGTACTCTGGAAGGAATTTTATTGTTTTATAGAAATAATGATATGCAGCAAGACTATCAAAACAGCCTTTCAAATTACATAGTATTTATCGATAAAATTTTTGCCTTTTCCCCATCAACAAGAAGTGAATTAAGCCTCATTAATTTATTAAATTCATTAAATGAGGTGGAATTGATGAGAAAACGTCTGGCGTTTCTGATGACAGCACCAGAATACGCTTGTTATAATAGTCAGTATTGTTATGAAGACAAAGTCAGCGCATTAAAAATCCTGTATCGTCATCATGACAATGAGCTAATGGACAAATATTTCACGACTCTTCTTAAAGAGATCAGTAATCAACCATTAGAAGACTGGGATATAATAATAAGTAATACTGGTGAAAAATTTAGTGAAGTGGGTCTAACCAAATATGCTCAACATCTCGCATCTTTCGCTGAAGAATTTTATATAAAAGAGCAAAAATCACATTCTGAAAGTGAAATGAGAGGACTATTTTCATCACTTGCCGAATTATATAGTTTTGGTAATGATACTGCCAGCGCAAACCGAGTGTTCCATCAGCATGTCCCTGCCTTCAATACAGATCATATGATTCAATATTTTATAAATGCCAAAGAATGGAACAATGCCAGGGAATTATTGATAAAAGAGGAAATGTTGGGTATGCATAATCTGATATTGTTGGAGAATATTTGTATGCAAAAAAATGCAGAATGCATGGCACACATTACCTTTACGCTTAATAAATTAACAACACAACCAGCAATAACAAAAATAGATAGCGTGGGTAATGAGCAACTTTATCAGATTGGCAAAATCTACCATAAGTTGGAAATTAAACCTGAGCCAGAGCAACAGGTTTTAATTCAGTCGCTTTATGACCGGGCATCAGGAAGCGCCTCTGCAACTCAATAAATGCATGGTCAAAAGGGCCACCACGGTGGCCCTGACAATCAGTAGCTATATCCAGAAAGTTAATCGCGGAAGTTTTTGAACTGGAACGGCTGACCGAGATCGCCACCGCGCACCATCGCCATGACAGCCTGCAAATCATCACGAGATTTGCCAGTCACGCGGATCTCATCGCCCTGAATTTGCGCCTGCACTTTCAGTTTGCTGTCTTTGATCATCTTGACGATTTTTTTCTGAGTGGCGCTCTCAATGCCCTGTTTCAGTTTCGCTTCCACAAACCAGGTTTTACCGCTATGAACGATATTTTCCGGTACATCCAGTGAACTGCCTTCAATGCCGCGCTTCAGCAGCTTGGCACGCAGAATATCCAGCAACTGATTGACCTGGAAGTCGGACTCGCTCAACACTTTGATGGTTTTGCTGGCGTCGTTCAGCTCAAATGAGGCTTCAACGTTACGGAAGTCAAAACGGGACTCCACTTCGCGACTCGCGTTATCGACCGCGTTACGTGCTTCCTGAAGATCAACTTCAGAGACAATATCGAAAGATGGCATCTTTTCCTCTCCCTTCATTTTTGATGCGAAGCATAATACCTGCAAAGTTAAATAACCAACAGTCCTGCACCAGGACGTATCCCTTAATTGTGCATAGTCGCAACAGCATGCACAATTAAGGGATAGCCTTATTGAACACCCGGAGTGGTTGCGGGTGAGGAGGAACAATGAAAATTACCGTATTGGGATGCGGTGCCTTAGGGCAATTATGGCTTACAGCACTTTGTAAACAGGGTCATGAAGTTCAGGGCTGGCTGCGTGTACCGCAACCTTATTGTAGTGTGAATCTGGTTGAGACAGATGGTTCGATATTTAACGAATCGCTGACCGCCAACGATCCCGATTTTCTCGCCACCAGCGATCTGCTCCTGGTGACGCTGAAAGCATGGCAGGTTTCCGATGCCGTCAAAAGCCTCGCATCCACACTGCCTGTAACTACGCCAATACTGTTAATTCACAACGGCATGGGCACCATCGAAGAATTGCAAAACATTCAGCAGCCATTACTGATGGGCACCACCACCCATGCCGCCCGCCGCGACGGCAATGTCATTATTCATGTGGCAAACGGAATCACGCATATCGGTCCGGCACGGCAACAGGATGGCGATTACAGTTATCTGGCGGATATTTTGCAAACCGTGTTGCCTGACGTTGCCTGGCATAACAATATTCGCGCCGAGCTGTGGCGCAAGCTGGCCGTCAACTGCGTGATTAATCCACTGACTGCCATCTGGAATTGCCCGAACGGTGAATTACGTCATCATCCGCAAGAAATTATGCAAATATGCGAAGAAGTCGCGGCAGTGATCGAACGCGAAGGGCATCATACTTCAGCGGAAGATTTGCGTGATTACGTGATGCAGGTGATTGATGCCACAGCAGAAAATATCTCGTCGATGTTGCAGGATATCCGCGCGCTGCGCCACACCGAAATCGACTATATCAATGGTTTTCTCTTACGCCGCGCCCGCGCGCATGGGATTGCCGTACCGGAAAACACCCGCCTGTTTGAAATGGTAAAAAGAAAGGAGAGTGAATATGAGCGCATCGGCACTGGTTTGCCTCGCCCCTGGTAGTGAAGAGACTGAAGCCGTCACCACGATCAACCTCTTGGTTCGCGGCGGTATCAAAGTCACCACTGCCAGCGTCGACAGCGATGGCAACCTGGCAATTACCTGCTCGCGCGGCGTGAAGCTGCTGGCGGATGCGCCGCTGGTCGAAGTGGCTGATGGCGAATATGACGTGATCGTGCTGCCTGGTGGCATTAAAGGCACGGAGTGTTTTCGCGATAGCACTCTGCTGGTTGAAACCGTTAAACAGTTCCACCGTTCCGGGCGTATCGTCGCGGCTATTTGCGCCGCGCCAGCCACCGTGCTGGTGCCGCACGATATCTTTCCGATTGGCAATATGACCGGCTTCCCGACGCTGAAAGACAAAATTCCCGCTGAACAATGGCAGGACAAGCGCGTCGTCTGGGATGCACGGGTAAAATTGCTGACCAGCCAGGGGCCGGGTACAGCTATCGACTTTGGTCTGAAAATTATCGACCTGCTGGTTGGGCGCGAGAAAGCCCATGAAGTGGCATCACAACTGGTGATGGCGGCAGGGATTTATAATTATTACGAGTAGTGTCGGATGCGGCAAACGTCGCATCTGACCAGATGCGACGTAAAAACTACAAATTACGGGCGATATACCTTCACATTGTTAAAGCCTTGCTCGCGCAGATAGAGCGCCTGCAGACGGCTCATCACCCCGCGCTCACACCACAGCAGCCAGGTTTTGTTCTGGTCGAGATCGCCAAATTTGGTGCTCAGTTTATAGAACGGCAGAGAAACCACATCAATCCCTTCGACTTTCAGTGGCTTATCTTCCTGTTCATCGACAGAACGGATATCGAGAATCACGTCGTTCGGGCCGAAGCCGTTGACGGTTTCCACTTCCACCACTTCCTGCTCGGTCTGCTGGGCGATTTCGCGGATATCAACGTTATTCGCTTCCTCAACCACTTTATCGAGAATACTGAAGTCGAACTTCTCTTCTTCCGCTTCAATCTTCGATTTAACCGCTTTCACCGTCGGGCTTTTGGAGATCACGCCACAATATTCCGGCATCGTGCGAGCAAAGTCTTCGGTGCCAATCTGGCGAGCCAGGTTGATGATGTGCTCTTTGTCGTAAGAAATCAGCGGACGCAGGATCAGCGTGTCAGAGACGTTATCAATCAGGCGCAGGTTGGTCAGCGTCTGACTGGACACCTGGCCGAGCGCTTCGCCGGTGACCAGCGCCTGTACGCCGTAACGTTCAGCCACTTTAGATGCGGCACGCACCATCATACGTTTGAGGATAACGCCCATCTGACCGTCGTCGATTTTCTCGAGAATTTCCCCGACAACCGGTTCGAAATTAATGGCGACAAAACGCACGCGGTGGGAGCTGCCAAAGCGGTTCCACAGATAATGCGCCACCTGACGCACGCCAATTTCATGCGCTGCGCCGCCGAGGTTAAAGAAGCAGTAATGCACGCGGCAGCCGCGACGCATCAACATATAACTGGAAACACCGGAGTCGAAACCACCGGAAATGAGCGACAGCACATCTTCCTGGGTGCCAATCGGGAAACCACCAATACCTTCGTAGCGACCTTTAATCAGCAGGAGGCGATCGTCTTCCACTTCCAGATGAACAGTTACATCCGGGTTAGTCAGCTTCACGCGCGCGGATTCAATATGCTGATTTAAACCGCCGCCGACGTAACGTTCCACATCAATCGAGCTAAAATCATGTTTGCCACGGCGCTTCACGCGTACGCAGAAGGTTTTGCCTTCCAGCTGATCGCGATACTGAACCAACGCTTTCTCAAAAATATCGTGCATGTCGGTAAACGGCACGTCTTCGACTTCGAGAATATGGTGGATACCCGGAATACGGGTCAGGGCGTCGCGAATAGTCAGACGCTGGTTTTCATCTTTCGCGCGAACTTCGATGTTATCCCAGTGGCGGACGACAGCGAGCGTCTCATCATAGTGCTTTAAAACGTTACGAATGTTCCCGGTAAGGATTTTTATAAAGCGCAAGCGCACAGATTGGCTTTTGATGGTGATTTCCGGGAACAATTTAATGATAAACTTCATGGCGGCAATGGTTCGTTGGCAAGCCTTAAGCGACTTGTATAGGGAAAAATACAGCAGCCCACACCTGCGGCTGCATCCAGGCGCGGAAGTATACCACTAACATCGCTTTGCTGCGCACATCACCTTACCATTGCGCGTTATTTGCTATTTGCCCTGAGTCCGTTACCATGACGGGGCGAAAAATATTGAGAGTCAGACATTCATTATGCCGAAGAAAAATGAGGCGCCCGCCAGCTTTGAAAAGGCGCTGAGCGAGCTGGAACAGATTGTAACCCGTCTGGAAAGTGGCGACCTGCCGCTGGAAGAGGCGCTGAACGAGTTCGAACGCGGCGTGCAGCTGGCACGTCAGGGGCAGGCCAAATTACAACAAGCCGAACAGCGCGTACAAATTCTGCTGTCTGACAATGAAGACGCCTCTCTAACCCCTTTTACACCGGACAATGAGTAATGGACTTTCCGCAGCAACTCGAAGCCTGCGTTAAGCAGGCCAACCAGGCGCTGAGCCGTTTTATCGCCCCACTGCCCTTTCAGAACACTCCCGTGGTCGAAACCATGCAGTATGGCGCATTATTAGGTGGTAAGCGCCTGCGACCTTTCCTGGTTTATGCCACCGGTCATATGTTTGGCGTTAGCACAAACACGCTGGACGCACCCGCTGCTGCCGTAGAGTGTATCCACGCTTACTCATTAATTCATGATGATTTACCGGCGATGGATGATGACGATCTGCGTCGCGGTTTGCCGACCTGCCATGTGAAGTTTGGCGAAGCAAACGCGATTCTCGCTGGCGACGCTTTACAAACGCTGGCGTTCTCGATTCTAAGCGATGCCAATATGCCGGAAGTGTCGGATCGCGACAGAATTTCGATGATTTCTGAACTGGCGAGCGCCAGCGGTATTGCCGGAATGTGCGGTGGTCAGGCATTAGATTTAGACGCGGAAGGCAAACACGTACCTCTGGACGCGCTTGAGCGTATTCATCGTCATAAAACCGGCGCATTGATTCGCGCCGCCGTTCGCCTTGGTGCATTAAGCGCCGGAGATAAAGGGCGTCGTGCTCTGCCAGTACTCGACAAGTACGCAGAGAGCATCGGCCTTGCCTTCCAGGTTCAGGATGACATCCTGGATGTGGTAGGAGATACTGCAACGTTGGGAAAACGCCAGGGTGCCGACCAGCAACTTGGTAAAAGTACCTACCCTGCACTTCTGGGTCTTGAGCAAGCCCGGAAGAAAGCCCGGGATCTGATCGACGATGCCCGTCAGGCGCTGAAACAACTGGCTGAACAGTCACTCGATACCTCGGCACTGGAAGCGCTAGCGGACTACATCATCCAGCGTAATAAATAAACAATAAGTATTAATAGGCCCCTGATGAGTTTTGATATTGCCAAATACCCGACCCTGGCACTGGTCGACTCCACCCAGGAGTTACGACTGTTGCCGAAAGAGAGTTTACCGAAACTCTGCGACGAACTGCGCCGCTATTTACTCGACAGCGTGAGCCGTTCCAGCGGGCACTTCGCCTCCGGGCTGGGCACGGTCGAACTGACCGTGGCGCTGCACTATGTCTACAACACCCCATTTGACCAATTGATTTGGGATGTGGGACATCAGGCTTATCCGCATAAAATTTTGACCGGACGCCGCGACAAAATCGGCACCATCCGTCAGAAAGGCGGTCTGCACCCGTTCCCGTGGCGCGGCGAAAGCGAATATGACGTATTAAGCGTCGGGCATTCATCAACCTCCATCAGTGCCGGAATTGGTATTGCGGTTGCTGCCGAGAAAGAAGGCAAAAATCGCCGCACCGTCTGTGTGATTGGCGACGGCGCGATTACCGCTGGCATGGCGTTTGAAGCGATGAATCACGCGGGCGATATTCGTCCTGATATGCTGGTGGTCCTCAACGACAATGAAATGTCGATTTCCGAAAATGTTGGCGCGCTTAACAACCATCTGGCTCAGCTGCTTTCCGGTAAGCTTTACTCTTCACTGCGCGAAGGCGGGAAAAAAGTTTTCTCTGGCGTGCCGCCCATTAAAGAGCTGCTCAAACGTACCGAAGAACATATTAAAGGCATGGTGGTGCCTGGCACGTTGTTTGAAGAGCTGGGATTTAACTACATCGGCCCGGTGGACGGTCACGATGTGCTGGGGCTTATCACCACGCTAAAGAACATGCGCGACCTGAAAGGCCCGCAGTTCCTGCATATCATGACCAAAAAAGGTCGTGGTTATGAACCGGCAGAAAAAGACCCGATCACTTTCCACGCCGTGCCTAAATTTGATCCCTCCAGCGGTTGTTTGCCGAAAAGTAGCGGCGGTTTGCCGAGCTATTCAAAAATCTTTGGCGACTGGTTGTGCGAAACGGCAGCGAAAGACAACAAGCTGATGGCGATTACTCCGGCGATGCGTGAAGGTTCCGGCATGGTCGAGTTTTCACGTAAATTCCCGGATCGTTACTTCGACGTGGCTATTGCCGAGCAACACGCAGTGACCTTTGCCGCCGGTCTGGCGATTGGTGGATACAAACCCATTGTCGCGATCTACTCCACCTTCCTGCAACGCGCCTATGATCAGGTGCTGCATGACGTGGCAATTCAAAAGCTACCGGTCCTGTTCGCCATTGACCGCGCGGGCATTGTTGGTGCTGACGGTCAAACTCACCAGGGCGCTTTTGATCTCTCTTACCTGCGCTGCATACCAGAAATGGTCATTATGACCCCGAGCGATGAAAACGAATGTCGCCAGATGCTCTATACCGGCTATCACTATAACGATGGCCCGTCCGCGGTGCGCTACCCGCGCGGCAACGCGGTTGGCGTGGAACTGACGCCGCTGGAAAAACTACCAATTGGCAAAGGCATTGTGAAGCGTCGTGGCGAGAAACTGGTGATCCTTAACTTTGGTACGCTGATGCCAGAAACGGCCAAAGTCGCCGAATCGCTGAACGCTACGCTGGTCGATATGCGTTTTGTGAAACCACTTGATGAAGCGTTAATTCTGGAAATGGCCGCCAGCCATGAAGCGCTGGTCACCGTAGAAGAAAACGCCATTATGGGCGGCGCAGGTAGCGGAGTGAACGAAGTGCTGATGGCCCATCGTAAACCAGTACCCGTGCTGAACATTGGCCTGCCGGACTTCTTTATTCCGCAAGGAACTCAGGAAGAAATGCGCGCCGAACTCGGCCTCGATGCCGCCGGTATGGAAGCCAAAATCAAGGCCTGGCTGGCATAATCCCTACTCCACTCCTGCTATGCTTAAGAAATTATTCATGGCAGGAGTGGCAGCATGCAATACAACCCCTTAGGAAAAACCGACCTTCGCGTTTCCCGACTTTGCCTCGGCTGTATGACCTTTGGCGAGCCAGATCGCGGTAATCACGCATGGACACTGCCGGAAGAGAGCAGCCGTCCCATAATTAAACGCGCGCTGGAAGGTGGCATAAATTTCTTTGATACCGCCAATAGCTATTCCGATGGTAGCAGCGAAGAGATCGTTGGTCGCGCACTGCGGGATTTCGCCCGTCGTGAAGACGTAGTCGTTGCCACCAAAGTGTTCCATCGCGTTGGTGATTTACCGGAAGGATTATCCCGTGCACAAATTTTGCGCTCTATCAACGACAGCCTGCGACGTCTCGGCATGGATTATGTCGATATCCTGCAAATTCATCGCTGGGATTACAACACGCCGATCGAAGAGACGCTGGAAGCCCTGAACGACGTGGTAAAAGCCGGGAAAGCGCGTTATATCGGCGCGTCATCCATGCACGCTTCGCAGTTTGCTCAGGCGCTGGAACTACAAAAACAGCACTGCTGGGCGCAGTTTGTCAGTATGCAGGATCACTATAATCTGATTTATCGCGAAGAAGAGCGCGAGATGCTGCCTCTGTGTTATCAGGAGGGCGTGGCGGTGATTCCGTGGAGCCCGCTGGCGCGGGGGCGACTGACGCGTCCATGGGGAGAAACTACCGCACGACTGGTGTCTGATGAGGTGGGGAAAAATCTCTATAAAGAAAGCGATGAAAATGACGCGCAGATCGCAGAGCGGTTAACGGGCGTCAGTGAAGAACTCGGTGCAACACGAGCACAAGTTGCGCTGGCCTGGTTGTTAAGTAAACCGGGCATTGCCGCACCGATTATCGGAACTTCGCGGGAAGAACAGCTTGATGAGCTGCTGAACGCGGTGGATATCACTTTGAAGCCATAACAGATTGCCGAGCTGGAAACGCCGTATAAACCGCATGCGGTCGTAGGATTTAAATAAGAGTCCAGGCCTGATGAGACGTGACAAGCGTCACATCAGGCATCGGTGCACAACTACGACAGAATACCCAGCGGCCAGTGATGACCGATAAAGTACAGGATGCCTGCGGAAATCACCCCGGCGACAATATCGTCGATCATGATCCCCATGCCGCCATGTACATTGCGATCAAACCAGCGGATCGGCCACGGCTTCCACATATCCAGAATACGGAAAATCACAAACCCGGCGGCAACCCACTGCCAGTCATTGGTCGGCAGCGCCATGAGCGTGATCCACATACCAATAAATTCGTCCCAGACAATGCTGCCGTGATCGTGCACGCCCATATCTTTCGCCGTTTGATGACAAAGATAGACGCCGATACAGATCCCCAACATCACCACCAGCGAGTAGAGCTGCCAGGGTAAAAAGGTCATCAGATACCAGAAAGGGATCGCCGCCAGCGATCCCATCGAGCCAGGAACGATTGGGCTTAATCCACTTCCGAATCCGACAGCAAGCAGATGCCACGGATTACTCATCTTCAGGCGACTTTTCGCGACATCTTTATGGCGTGACAAAATGGTCATATCCTTTCCAGTCAAACGTGACAGGTTCGCCGTCACGAATAAAACAAAGCCCTTCGATATCGGCGGTCATTTGCCCGATACAGGTAAACGGTACGCCAAGGTGTCCGAGAGCAACATCCAGCGCGCCACGGTTCAGTTCCGGCACCGTGAAACACAACTCGTAATCTTCACCGCCAGAGAGCGCCCAGCGCAGCGCCTGTTCCGGTTCAACATGGCGAGAAAGCGCATCAGAAAACGGCAGCAATGCCAGGTCAATACGTGCGCCGCAGTCGCTGGCTTTCACGATATGCCCGAGATCGGAAATCAGACCGTCAGAGAGATCGATAGCTGAATTTGCCAGATCGCGCAGTGCCTGCCCCTGTAAAATACGCGGCGATGGACGGAGATGACGTTTGATCAAGTAGTCAGCATCTTTAGCATCGGCAACCTGCAAACGGTTTTGCAAAATCGCCAGCCCGGCGGCGCTATCGCCCGGTGTACCGGTCACATAGATCCAGTCACCCGGTTTCGCCCCAGAGCGCGTTAAGGCTCGTCCCATCGGAACAAAGCCGTGGATACCCAACGTCATTGATAATGGCCCACGCGTGGTATCGCCGCCAATGAGTTGCATATCGTAATAATTGAGAAGATCAAACAAACTGTCGCTGAAGGACTCAAGCCACGCTTCGTCTACGTCCGGTAAGGTTAATGCCAGCGTCAGCCAGGCCGGATCGGCCCCCATCGCTGCCAGATCGCTTAGGTTCACCGCCAGTGCTTTATAAGCCAGATCAGCAGGATCGATATCAGGGAGGAAATGGTTGCCCGCCACCAGCGTATCAGTGCTGATCGCCAGGGTCTGTTTCTCGGGGATATTGAGAAGAGCGCAATCGTCGCCGATGCCCAGTTCGACATCAAGACGAGAACTTCTTACACGGTCAAAATAACGGGCAATCAGGGAGAACTCGCCACATGCCATACGTTATGCCTCAGCAGGTAAAAAAGAAAAGGCCGGCGATCATGGAACAGTCTTCCGTGAATCTACCGGCCTGGATATTACTTTTTGTTAGGGCGAATCACAGGTGCTGCTTTATCGAGTACGCCGTTGACGAACTTATGGCTGTCTTCTGCGCCGAACGATTTCGCCAGTTCGATCGCTTCGTTAATGGCCACTTTGTATGGCACATCACTACGTTTAGACAGTTCGTACAGCGCAATGCGCAGTACTGCTTTTTCTACCTGGCCCAGTTCTTCCAGCAGGCGGGACAGGTAGGGCTTCATCAGTCCGTCGAGGTATGCGGTGTTAGTCGCCACCCCGGCCAGCAGCTCACGGAAGTACAGGACGTCAACGTCTTTTACATCCTGTTCAGCCAGGAACTGGTATTCAACATCAGCGATGTCGTTCTGGGACAACTGCCAGGAGTAGAGCGCCTGGACGGCACACTCACGAGCGCGGCGACGAGCAGCAGGTTTCACGGATTTCCCCTTACTAATTTCAGGCCTTGATGGCTTTCAATACATTAATCATTTCAAGCGCGGTCAGTGCAGCTTCTGCACCTTTGTTGCCAGCTTTGGTGCCAGCACGTTCGATCGCTTGTTCAATGCTTTCAGTGGTCAGAACCCCAAAAGCAACCGGAATTTCGCTGTCCTGGGCAACATGCGCCAGGCCGTTGCTTGCACCACCAGCGACATATTCAAAGTGGGCAGTGCCACCACGAATAACCGTACCCAGCGCAATCACCGCGTCGTATTTACCGGTTTTAGCCAGTGCACCCGCCGCCAGCGGCAGCTCATAGGCACCAGGCACCCAAACAACGGTAATGTTTTCATCTTTTACCTGACCGATACGTTTCAGTGCGTCAATTGCACCTTCCAGCAGGCTGTCATTGATAAAGTTGTTGAAACGCGCGATGGTGATGGCGACGCGAGCGTCCGGGGTAGCAACGTTAGCTTCAATAATGTTCATTTTCTTCCTTCGGGTTCGAGTATGGCCCCGCAGGGGGGCGGATTTTAGCATAATATTTCGTGCGCTGCTTCCCTTTCGAGCCGGGAGATCATGCACCCACTAAATGCAGGCAAACATCCGGGCCTACATGACGTATCTCTTTGAATTTAAATTGGGGGGCGTCGGCTAATTTCTCAAGCCCTGGCAGCGAGCATAATCCACGGGCGTCGCTGCCTAATAGTTTAGGTGCGATATAGACAATCAGCTCATCGACTAAACCCGCCTGTAGCAATACGCCAGCGAGCGTTGGCCCCGCTTCCACCCAGATGCTGTTAATCTGCTGTTTACCCAGTTGCATCATCAGTACAACCAGATCCAGATGACCTTTATGCTCTGGAATCAGCAAGGTACGCACCGTTTCCGGCCACTCACGAGAATCTTCCTGCGTACGCGCGAACCAGGTTTCGCCGGGCTGCTGCACAATGCGATGTTCCGGCGTCACGCGATTTTGGCTATCAATCACAATACGTACTGGCTGGCGGAGATTTTGTTGCGGGTAGAGCGCCTGAGTTTGTTCATCCAGTTCAGACCAACGCACTGTTAAGGCTGGATCATCCGCCAGCACCGTGGCGCTGCTGGTTAAAATGGCATGACTTTGTGCGCGCTGTCGTTGTACGTCGCGCCGCGCCTGAGGCGAAGTGATCCACTGGCTTTCGCCGCTCGCCATCGCCGTGCGGCCATCAAGCGATGCGCCAAGTTTTAACTGAATATAAGGAAAGCCGGTGCGCATCCGCTTGAGAAAGCCTTTATTCAATTGCTCGGCTTCACTCATCATCAGCCCGTGGCTGACGTCAATGCCAGCCTGTTGCAGACGGTAAAGTCCACGCCCAGCGACCTGCGGGTTAGGATCTTGCATCGCTGCGACCACGCGCGCTACGCCAGCGGCGATGAGTGCGTCACAGCACGGTGGCGTACGGCCATGATGGCTACAGGGTTCGAGTGTCACATACGCCGTTGCGCCTTTGGCTTTTTCACCCGCCATACGCAACGCGTGTACTTCGGCATGTGGTTCACCCGCTCGTTGGTGGTAACCTTCACCGACAATTTCGCCATCTTTGACAATGACGCACCCGACATTCGGGTTGGGGTGGGTGGTAAAACGTCCTCGTTGCGCCAGCTTTAGCGCCCGCGCCATGTAATACTCGTCCTGCACGGCTTAGTCCTCCAGGCGCGCGATCTCTTCGCCAAATTCTTTGATATCTTCGAAACTGCGGTAGACAGAGGCAAAACGGATATAGGCGACTTTATCGAGCTTTTTCAATTGCTCCATCACCAGATTGCCAATCATCTTGCTCGGTACTTCGCGCTCACCGGTGGCGCGCAGCTGCGATTTAATATGATTGATTGCCATTTCAACGTAATCGGAACTCACCGGACGTTTTTCCAGCGCCCGCAGCATTCCGCTACGCAATTTCTCTTCATTAAACGGTTCACGCACGTCGTTGCTTTTTACAACACGCGGCATAACCAGCTCCGCCACTTCAAAGGTGGTGAAACGTTCATTACACACCAGACACTGCCGACGGCGGCGTACGGATGAACCCTCGCCCACGAGACGAGAGTCAATTACCTTAGTGTCCACGGCGAAACAGAATGGGCAATGCATACGGCGTCCTGACCAGGTGGTTAACGGAAATCTATTTTACCCTGAACTGACGATACAACAAAGGCGCAACGCTTTTGAGATAAAGGATCGATGCTTTCGCTGCTTTTACCCTCTACCATTAGGCTAATTGCGACGAGAAAGGGACGACCTATGAATACTAACGTTTTTCGACTGCTCCTGCTGGGAAGCCTGTTCAGCCTTAGCGCCTGTGTGCAGCAAAGTGAAGTGCGACAGATGAAACACAGCGTCAGCACGCTGAACCAGGAGATGACGCAACTCAATCAAGAAACAGTCAAAATCACTCAGCAAAACAGGCTGAATGCAAAATCCAGCAGTGGGGTTTACCTTCTGCCTGGAGCGAAAACACCGGCAAGACTGGAAAGCCAGATCGGTACTTTACGTATGTCGCTGGTGAATATTACGCCTGATACAGATGGCACCACCCTTACACTACGTATTCAGGGTGAGTCGAATGATCCCTTGCCCGCATTCAGCGGAACTGTTGAATATGGGCAAATTCAGGGAACAATAGACAACTTTCAGGAAATCAATGTGCAGAATCAATTGATTAATGCCCCTGCCAGCGTCCTCGCCCCCAGCGATGTTGATATTCCGTTACAATTAAAGGGGATTTCTGTGGATCAGTTAGGCTTTGTACGTATCCACGACATTCAACCTGTTATGCAGTAAACGTATTTCGGGACGATTTTGTGCGTCCCGCAACATCTTCCCCGTCATTTTGTTACTCTGCTTACATCACCTGGATTGATAGTAAAAGTTTGCAACAAGGGCGAAAGTCAGTACAATCCCCGCCCGAATGTGTGTAAACGTGAACGCAATCGATTACGTAAATGATAGAACTGTGAAACGAAACATATTTTTGTGAGCAATGATTTTTATAATAGGCTCCTCTGTATACGAAATATTTAGAAACGCAATTTGCGCCTTTTTCACTCCCGCAAGGGATTTTCAAACAGTGGCATACATATGAAAAAAACATTACTGGCAGCCGGTGCGGTACTGGCGCTCTCTTCGTCTTTTACTGTCAACGCAGCTGAAAACGACAAACCGCAGTATCTTTCCGACTGGTGGCACCAGAGCGTTAACGTTGTCGGAAGCTATCACACCCGTTTCGGACCGCAGATCCGCAACGATACCTACCTTGAGTACGAAGCATTCGCTAAAAAAGACTGGTTCGACTTCTATGGTTATGCGGATGCGCCGGTATTCTTCGGCGGTAACTCCGATGCTAAAGGTATCTGGAACCACGGTTCTCCGCTGTTTATGGAAATCGAACCACGTTTCTCCATCGACAAGCTGACCAATACTGACCTTAGCTTCGGTCCGTTCAAAGAGTGGTACTTCGCGAACAACTACATTTACGACATGGGTCGTAATAAAGATGGTCGCCAGAGCACCTGGTACATGGGTCTGGGTACCGATATCGACACTGGCCTGCCGATGAGCCTGTCCATGAACGTCTATGCGAAATACCAGTGGCAGAACTATGGCGCAGCGAACGAAAACGAGTGGGACGGTTACCGTTTCAAAATTAAATACTTTGTGCCGATTACCGATCTGTGGGGCGGTCAGCTGAGCTACATCGGCTTCACCAACTTCGACTGGGGTTCCGATTTAGGGGATGACAGCGGTAACGCAATCAACGGTATTAAGACCCGTACTAATAACTCTATCGCTTCCAGCCATATTCTGGCTCTGAACTACGATCACTGGCACTACTCTGTCGTAGCTCGTTACTGGCACGACGGTGGTCAGTGGAACGACGATGCAGAACTGAACTTCGGCAACGGCAACTTCAACGTTCGCTCTACCGGCTGGGGTGGTTACCTGGTAGTAGGTTACAACTTCTGATTATGAAAATGCCGGGATTTATTCCCGGCATTTCTGATTGTTAACAACGTGTGCTTTGTTCATGCCGGATGCGGCGTAAACGCTTTGTCCGGCCCACAAAAGCACGTAAATTCAATATATTGCTGAAATAACGTAGGCCTGATAAGCGTAGCGCATCAGGCAATTTTACGTTTTAATCACTTCTTCTTGTTCATCATCGCTTTCAGGTCAGCGAATGGGTTGTACTTCGCTTCACCGACATCTTTCTGCGCATCTTCCCCTGCGATAACGGTCGTACCATACTGATCCGCTTCGGTATATTTCGAATGCTCATGATCGTGGCAATAGAGACACAACAATTCCCAGTTACTGCCATCTTCCGGGTTATTGGTATGGTCGTGATCAATGTGGTGAACGGTAAGTTCACGCAGGTTAGAATAAACAAACTCGCGGGAACAGCGACCGCAGACCCACGGATAGATTTTTAATGCTTTTTCGCGATAGCCGCTTTCTAACCGTGCATAGTTTTTTGGGATGATAGCCATGAAAAGTTACCTGGATGAAATGTAGGGTTACGCGCAGTTTCCCAAGATGCGGGGATTTTCGCAATCTCCATACATCAAAAAAAATCCCGATCTTCTGACCGGGATTTTCAACATCAACGGGAACTTGATTAAGGCAGAATTGACGGCTGATCCGCCCCTTCTTTTTCCACTTTCTGCTGCAACATGTGTTCGCGCTTCATACCCAGTTTCAGAGCCAACGCAGATGCTACGTAGATGGAAGATGCAGTGCCGATGGAAACACCGATAAGCATGGTCAGCGAGAAGCCTTCCAGTACCGGACCACCGAAGAGATACAGCATCAGGATAACCATCAAGGTAGTACCGGATGTGATCAAGGTACGGTGCAGCGTCTGGGTCAAGGACACGTTAAAGATTTCGTAAGGCGTACCGCGACGGATCTTGCGGAAGTTTTCACGAATTCGGTCCGATACCACGATACTGTCGTTAAGCGAGTAACCGATAACCGACATCAACGATGCCACAATGGTCAGGTCAATCTCGATATGGAATAACGACAAAATACCCAGCGTAATGATAACGTCGTGCGTCAGCGCAATAACCACCCCTGCCGCCAGTCGCCACTCAAAGCGGAAACCTACGTACACGAGGATAGACAGCAGCGCTGCCATCAACGCCATCGCACCGGTTTGCGCAAGGTCAGCCCCCACGCTCGGACCGACGAACTCAATACGCTTCACTGCTGCATTCTGATTGGTGGATTCGTTAATCACCTTCAGAACTTGGCTGCCCAGCACCTGACCGCCGGTTTCGCCTTCAGCAGGCGGCATACGGACCATGATGTCGTGGCTGCTACCAAAGTTTTGCAGCATTGGCTCTTCAAAACCGGCTTTTTGCAATGCATCACGCATTACGTCAATTTCAGCCGGTTTTTCGAGCGTAATTTCGATAACCGTACCACCGGTGAAATCCAGCCCCCAGTTAAAGCCGCGCACGCCCATAATAACGATAGCAGCGATTAACAGCAGACCAGAGATGCCGAAAGCCCAGTAGTCCCAGCGCATAAAGTCATAGACTTTACGGCCGTGGTTTAGTTGTTCAACAGTATATTCCTGTGCCACATCGCACTCCTCAGATTGACAGCTTCTTGACGCGCTTGCCGCCATATAGCAGGTTTACGATGGCACGCGTACCGACAATCGCGGTAAACATCGACGTCGCCACACCGATACCGGTAGTAATCGCGAACCCTTTAATTGCCCCGGTACCCACTGCGTACAGGATGATGACTTTAATCAGCGTGGTGATGTTCGCATCGAAGATAGAACTGAATGCGCCACGATAACCTTCATCAATTGCCTGTTGAACAGTACGTCCGTTGCTCAACTCTTCTTTAATACGTTCGTTGATCAGTACGTTCGCATCGACCGCTACCGCAAGGGTTAAGACGATACCCGCGATACCTGGCATACTCAGTGTTGCGCCTGGCAACAGCGACATAATACCGACGATCAAGATCAAGTTGGCAATCAGAGCACTGGTCGCAATCAGACCAAACTTCTTATAGAAGATGATCATGAACAGAATAGAAACCAGCAGACCGGCAAGGCAAGCCTCCAGCCCCTGCTCAATGTTCTGCATACCCAGGGTCGGGCCAATTGTACGTTCTTCAACAATCTGAATCGGCGCGATCAACGCACCGGCACGCAGCAGCAGTGACAGCTGACGGGCTTCGTTCGGGTTGTTGATGCCGGTGATACGGAAGCTGTTACCCAGACGAGACTGGATGTTGGCGATGTTAATCACCTCTTCCTGTTTCACCAGAACCGCACGACCATTTGCATCTTTCTTACCGCTGTCTTTGTACTCCACAAACAGGGTTGCCATCGGTTTGCCGATGTTGTCCTTGGTGAAGTTAGACATAATGTTGCCACCAGCGCTATCGAGCGAGATGTTAACCTGCGGCTGGTTGTATTCGTCCTGGCTGGAAGTGGAGTCGGTGATATGGTCACCAGTCAGAATTACGCGTTTGTACAGCACAACCGGCTGACCTTCGCGGGTCTGTTTCACTTCAGAGTCGCCCGGTACGCGACCGGATGCCGCAGCGGCCTGATCAACATTGGTGTTTACCAGACGGAATTCCAGCGTTGCCGTCGCGCCCAGAATCTCTTTCGCACGCGCAGTGTCCTGAATACCGGGCAGTTCAACAACGATACGGTCAGCACCCTGACGCTGAACCACCGGCTCCGCCACGCCAAGTTGGTTTACACGGTTACGCAGGATATTAATGTTCTGCTGCACCGCATATTCACGCGCTTCACTCAGACGAGCATCGCTCATTACCGCACGCAGCTGGTTGCTGCCCTGGCTGCTAATCACCAGGTCCGGATGGCGCTTGCTCAGATACGCAATGGCTTCATCACGAGCTTTAGCATCGCGGAAAGTGATGCTCAGGCCGTAGTTGTTTTCTTTACGAACAGTGGTATACGGGATGCCCTTTTCGCGCAGGTCACTGCGTAGGCTATCGATATTTTGTTCCTGGAGTTTGCCAAGCGCGGTGTCCATATCCACTTCCATCAGGAAGTGAACGCCGCCACGCAGGTCAAGGCCGAGCTTCATCGGCTCAGCATGAATAGCTGCCAGCCAGCGCGGCGTTGCCGGGGCAAGGTTAAGCGCCACGACGTATTTGTCACCCATAACGCCCATTAATGCTTCACGAGCGCGCAACTGGGTGTCAGTGGAGTCGAAGCGCGCAAGAATAGCGCCCTCTTCCAGTGCCACAGACTTAGCAGTTATTTTTTCTTCTTGTAACGTTTTCTGGACCTGGATCAGCGTTTGCTCACTGGCGGCGACTCCGCGCGCACCAGTGATCTGAACAGCCGGATCCTCACCAAACAGGTTGGGAAGCGCATACAGCAGACCGATGACAATCACCACGATCAGCATGACGTACTTCCACAAAGGATAACGGTTTAACACGGCAATTCCCTTAGGGAAAAATTTTAATTACAGCGCCTTCATGGTGCCTTTCGGCAGGACGGCAGCTACGAAGTCACGTTTAATAACTACTTCAGTGGTGTCATTCAGCGCGATAGCAATGTAGCCGTTTTCCGCTACTTTGGTTACGCGACCAACCAGGCCACCGTTCGTCAGAACTTCATCACCTTTGGCAATGGAGTCCATCAGCTTTTTGTGTTCTTTGGTGCGCTTCTGCTGTGGACGCAGGATCATGAAATAGAAAATCAGACCGAATACCACCAGCATCAAAATCAAAGACATCGGGCTACCTTGCGCCGGTGCACCCGTTGCCGCTACCGCATCAGAAATAAAAAAGCTCATTAAATTTCCCTCATTATTAATATTAATCAACGTTCAAAGGTGGTACTTCTCGCCCCTGACGCTGGTAAAAATCAGTTACGAAGCTCTCTAATTTACCCTCTTCAATAGCCTTGCGTAAACCCGCCATCAAACGCTGGTAGTAACGAAGGTTATGAATGGTGTTGAGTCGCGCGCCTAATATTTCGTTGCAACGGTCGAGATGATGCAAGTAAGCGCGTGAATAATTGCGACAGGTGTAGCAATCACACTCAGGATCGAGTGGGCCAGTATCGCTCTTATATTTCGCATTGCGGATTTTCACCACGCCATCGGTCACGAACAAATGACCATTTCGGGCGTTGCGGGTTGGCATTACGCAGTCAAACATATCGATACCGCGACGTACGCCTTCAACCAGGTCTTCCGGTTTACCAACGCCCATCAGGTAACGCGGTTTGTCTGCCGGAATTTGCGGACACACATGCTCCAGAATACGGTGCATATCTGCTTTCGGCTCACCCACAGCCAGACCGCCGACAGCGTAGCCATCAAAGCCGATATCTACCAGACCTTTAACAGATATATCACGTAAATCTTCGTAAATACTGCCCTGAATTATACCAAATAACGCATTTTTGTTACCAAGACTGTCAAAACGCTCACGGCTACGCTTCGCCCAACGCAGAGACATCTCCATAGAGCGTTTTGCGTAATCCCAGTCAGCAGGATACGGCGTACACTCATCAAAGATCATGACGATATCCGAACCAAGATCGTACTGAATCTCCATCGACTTTTCCGGGTCGAGGAAAATCGGGTCGCCGTTGATCGGGTTACGGAAGTGAACGCCCTGTTCGGTGATTTTACGAATATCACCAAGGCTGAAGACCTGGAAGCCGCCGGAGTCGGTAAGAATCGGTCCTTTCCACTGCATAAAATCGTGCAGATCGCCGTGCAGTTTCATGATTTCCTGGCCCGGGCGCAGCCACAGGTGGAAGGTGTTGCCGAGGATAATTTGCGCGCCAGTGGCTTCAACTTCTTCCGGCGTCATCCCTTTTACGGTGCCGTAGGTGCCAACAGGCATAAAACAAGGCGTTTCCACTACGCCACGATCAAAGACCAGGCGGCCACGGCGTGCGCGACCGTCGGTGGTGTCCAGTTCAAATTTCATTTTTTCTCCACTACGTCAGAAAAACAGTCCAACGTTTAAACCAGCGCCGCGGAATTACTCCCCGACGCGCTCATTAATTGCCTGCGGATTGTACGTGATAAACATCGCATCACCGTAACTAAAAAAGCGATATTTCTCTTCTACCGCCGCTTTATAGGCATTCATGGTGTGTTGATAACCGGCAAAGGCCGAAACCAGCATAATCAGCGTCGACTCTGGCAAGTGGAAGTTCGTCACCAGCGCATCGACCACTTTGTACTGGAAGCCCGGATAGATAAAGATTTGGGTATCGTCAAAGAACGGTTCGATAAGATCGTTTTTTGCCGCCTGTGCCGCGCTTTCCAGCGAACGTACTGAAGTGGTGCCAACCGCAATCACCCGGTTACCGCGCGCTTTCGCCGCCAGTACCGCGTCTACCACATCCTGCGGTACTTCAGCGTATTCCGAGTGCATGATGTGATCTTCAATGGTGTCGACGCGCACCGGCTGGAAGGTGCCCGCACCAACGTGCAACGTCACAAACGCCATCTCCACGCCTTTGGCGCGTAATTTTTCCAGCAAAGGCTCGTCAAAATGCAGACCAGCGGTCGGGGCTGCAACCGCGCCCGGTTTTTCGCTATAAACGGTTTGATAAAGTTCGCGGTCAGCGTCTTCGTCCGGACGATCGATATACGGCGGCAGCGGCATATGGCCGATGCTGTTGAGGATATCCAGTACCGAGCGTTCATCATTAAATTCGACTTCAAACAGTGCGCCGTGGCGCGCGGTCATTGTTGCGTTGATACTTTCGTCATCGCCCAGCAACAGTTCTGCGCCAGGTTTTGGCGCTTTCGAGGCGCGAATATGCGCAAGAATGCGTTTGTCGTCGAGCATCCGCTCAACCAGCACTTCAATCTTGCCGCCGCTGGCTTTACGCCCAAACAGACGCGCCGGGATCACGCGGGTATTATTAAAAACCAGAAGATCGCCGGGGTTGAGCTTATCGAGTAAATCGGTGAAAGTACCGTGCGTCAGCGCGCCCGTCGGCCCGTCCAGCGACAGTAAACGACAGCTACTGCGTTCAGGCATGGGATAGTGGGCAATCAGGGATTCGGGCAATTCAAAGGAGAAATCGGTAACGCGCATGACACTGACTCAGACTAAAATAAGAGTCGGGTAGTCTAGTGCCGGGGCGCTCTCCCTGCAACCTTTACCCCCCTTTGGATAGAATATAATCGATGAATTTTTTAGCTCACCTGCATTTAGCCCATCTCGCGGAAAGCTCGCTTTCTGGCAATTTACTGGCTGATTTCGTACGCGGAAATCCTGAAGAAAGTTTTCCGCCCGACGTCGTGGCTGGCATTCATATGCATCGACGTATTGACTGACAATCTGCCGGAAGTCCGCGAAGCACAGGAGTGGTTTCGTAGTGAAACGCGCCGCGTTGCGCCTATTACGCTGGATGTCATGTGGGATCACTTTCTTTCCCGCCACTGGTCGCAGCTGTCGCCGGACTTTCCGCTACAGGAATTTGTCTGTTATGCCCGCGAGCAAGTGATGACGATTTTGCCGGACTCACCGCCACGTTTTATCAATCTGAACAATTACTTGTGGTCAGAGCAGTGGCTGGTGCGCTATCGCGATATGGATTTCATCCAGAACGTGTTAAACGGCATGGCAAGCCGCCGCCCACGTCTGGATGCCCTGCGTGACTCCTGGTACGATTTAGACGCTCATTATGACGCCCTCGAAACCCGCTTCTGGCAGTTTTATCCGCGGATGATGGCGCAGGCGTCACACAAGGCGTTATAAAACGTTAGTTCATCCATACCGTAGCCGAAATGGCAGGCAAAGCCAGAATCCCGTCAGTCAGTTGCCCATGCCCTTCTTTGCATTGCCATTGCACGGCATTGAGAAACGGTGACGCGGGTAGCACCACTTCACTGGCCTCGCCACGGTTGATTGCCACCAGTACACGTTGCTGATTCAGCACGCGGACAAATACCACTACGTTATCTTCCGCATACAGCACCTGACAGCCGCCACGACGCAGCGCCTGACTTTTCTTACGCAGCACAATCATTCGCCGGTACAGCGCGAATAACGCCGTATCCTGCTTTTCCACCTGCCAGGGGAACGGTTTACGGCAAAACGGATCGTTTTTACCATCCAGTCCCACTTCATCACCGTAATAAATGCACGGTACACCAGGCCAGGTGAACAGCCAGACCACCGCCAGCGGCAGGCGCGCAATATCCCGACCGAGCAGCGTTTTAAATCGCGCAGTATCGTGGCTATCGAGCTGATTAAACATACGTAATTGTTGTTGATGAGAAAGCCCTGCGCGGTAATTATCCATCCAGGCCATACAGGTTTGGGCGTCAATTTGCTGCGGATCATAAGAGATGTCGGTATTGGCAAGAAATCCCCACAACGGGAATGTGAAGCCACGATAGTTCATGGCAGCATCTTCCACATCGGCCTGTAACCATTGCCGTGCATCGCCAAAATGTTCGCCGACAATATACGCTTCCGGCTGGGTTTCTTTCGCCGCTTCGGTGATCCCGGCAACGTGCTGCATATTATTGCGCGCCCCACCCGCCTCCCCCAGCATATGCACCACATCCAGCCGCCAGCCGTCCATATTCCACGGCGCTTTCAGCCAGTGGCGGACAATACTGTCTTCCCCGCGATAAATTTCATTCACCAGACTTTCCGACTGATAATCCAGCTTCGTCAAGCTGGCATAGCCAAGCCAGTCGAGCGCCGTGCCATCATCACTAAACGAGTACCAGTCGCGCCAGGGCGATTCAGAGTTGTGACAAGCTCCCCCCGTGCCAAGATTGTGCCTGTCAAACCAGGCATGGGAATCGCCACTGTGGTTAAACACGCCGTCCAGCACCAGCCGCATTCCCAGCTGCTGCGTATTGTGTCGCAAACGCAGCAACGCCCCATCACCGCCAAACTGCGGATCGACATGGCGATAATCCTCGGTATCGTATTTATGTACGCTGGGAGCTTTAAACACCGGATTGAGATACAGCGCTGTCACGCCAAGCTTTTTCAGATACGGCAGTTTTTCGCTTATCCCGTCCAGATCGCCGCCATAGAACGTTGATCCGCCCGCCTGCGCCGTGACCGGTTCATCCCAGTCACGCAAGATGATCTCTTGTCCGGCTGCATGATGGTAATAGACATGATCCTGTTCAGCTTCACGAGGAAGACTACGCGCAAAACGATCAGGGAAGATCTGATAAAAAATCTGATCCGCAGCCCATTGTGGGCCGATATCAGGTACATCGACGGCAAACTGCTCCAGTCGTGCCGGCGGCATTCGGCTGAAGCCCTGCGGTGTAAACCAACGCTGGCGATCGTGCCACAGCAGTTTGAAACTGTAACGCCGCCGGGGTTGTCCGCTGGAGAGATCAATCGCCGCACGCCATGCGGTGACGCCTGGCTGCGGCTGACTGCGCTGCTTATGCATTGGTACTGACATTTCTTCGTTATCGTGTTCTGTACGCAGCATAATGCGCTGCGGTGGGTCTTCGCCCGTCAGCCACAGTGTAATGAGCAGTTGATCTTTGCTTTGTTTAACAAATGGGGGCACCGGCAGGTGCCATGCATTTAACATCATAATTCCCCTGTGATGAAAATCTGATCACCTTGCCATAGCCTAATGCAGGATCACTCATCATCTGAAGGATATTTGGGGGAGGAGGACGGGGGCGGATAACTTTCGGAATAGCCGGATCAGGATTTCCTCCTGAACCGGCTTACAGAACGCAAGTATTATTGGTTTTCAGCCAGCTGACGATCGTGGCGGCGTTTAAACATCCAGCCAATCAACAGCACAACAATCCACGCGAAACCGACATACAGCGAGATACGCGTATCCGGGTGATAACCAATCAACCCGATAATAAAGAGCAGGAAAATCAGCCCGCCGATGGTCGTTGCTACCCCACCCGGCACTTTAAATTTCAGCGCCTTAACTTCTTCTGGCGGCAAACGGCGACGGAAGGCGATTTGCGACAGCAGGATCATAATCCACACCCATACCGTGGCGAAGGTTGCCAGCGAAGCGATCACCAGGAAGACGTTTTCCGGCATGATGTAGTTCAGATACACCGCAAACAGCAGCGCGGTAGTCATCACCAGCACCGTAACCCACGGAATACCGCGACGCGACGTTTTGCTGAAAATTTTCGGTGCGCTGCCCTGCTCTGCCATACCGTGGAGCATACGGCCTACGCCAAATACGTCACTGTTAATTGCCGACAGCGAAGCGGTCAGCACAACAAAGTTAAGAATGCTGGCGGCAAAGGTAATGCCCATATGCTGGAACGTCAGTACGAACGGGCTACCGGCAGTGCCAACCTGATTCCACGGGTAGATAGACATAATGACGAACAGCGTACCGACGTAGAACACCAGAATACGCATCGGCACGGAGTTAATCGCACGCGGAATCGATTTCTCAGGATCTTTCGCTTCACCGGCGGTAATCCCGATAATTTCGATCCCACCGTAAGCAAACATCACCATTTGCAACGACATTACCATGCCAAGCCAGCCGTTACTGAAGAAGCCGCCGTTGCTCCACAGGTTATGAATACCGGTCGGTTGCCCGCCGTTGCCAATCCCCCAGATGATGATGCCGAAACCGGCGACAATCATGATGATGATGGTGGCGACTTTAAAGAACGAGAACCAGAATTCCAGCTCACCGAAGACCTTCACGCTCATCAGGTTTACGGCGCAAATGATCAGCACCACGCTCAGTACCCAAATCCAGTGCGGCACCGTCGGGAACAAGACACCCATATAGATACCAAAAGCGGTCACATCGGCGATGGCGACAATAAGGATTTCAAAACAGTAGGTCCATCCGGTAATGTAACCTGCCAGCGGGCCAAGGTTTTCCTGCGCATAACGCGAGAAAGAGCTGGCGGCCGGGTTATGTACCGACATTTCCCCCAGCGCACGCATAATGATATACGCCGCGATACCACCGATAATATAGGCCAACAACACGCTCGGACCGGCCATTTTGATGGCGTCTGCCGAACCGTAAAACAGCCCGGTGCCAATTGCTGAACCCAGTGCCATAAAGCGTATGTGGCGGGTACTTAGCCCACGCTTTAGCTTATTCTTACTTTCCATCAATTCCTAACCCATCAACACAATAAAAAACCACGGGGCATCGCAGCCCCGTGGTTAAAACAAATGTTCAGTGATTTAGTGAGCGCTGGAGGTCACCTGACGACCTGCCGCGCGATCCCAGATAATGGCCAGAACCACCATCACCACTGTTGGCATTAACCACGCCAGACCTTGTTCGGCCAGCGGTAAACGCTGCGCCCAGGACGGTAAGATATCGCTGAATGCAGATGCTTTGATCCCGTCGAGAATACCAAAAAGCAGGCTGATAAACATCGGCGGAGCAATCACGCGGGACGAATTATGCCACCATGAGCGTGTAAAACTTAATACAACCAGTGCGATACACGGCGGATAAATAGCGGTCAGCACCGGTACGGAGATCTGGATCAGCTGGCTTAAGCCGAGGTTAGACACCACCATCGAGAAGCCGCCGAGGATAAACACCAGCGTACGATAAGAGAGCGGTACGTACTGGGCAAAGAATTCTGCACAAGCACAGGTCAGGCCAACCGCCGTGACCAGACAGGCGATGAAGATTAACGCCGCCAGCAGGAAGCTACCGCCGCCGCCAAAGGTGTGCTGAACGTAAGCATGCAGAATAGCAGCGCCGTTTGCAGACTGATCGACCAGCGACGCGCTGTCTGAACCCAGACAGAACAGCGCCAGGTACAGCAAAGTCAGACCAACACCCGCCATCAGGCCAGCCCAGACGGTATAACGGGTCAGCAGACGCGCTTCGGTAACGCCACGAGAACGCGCCGCGTTAACAATAACGATACCAAACACCATTGCGCCCAGCGTATCCATGGTCAGATAGCCGTTAACGAAGCCGTTAGAAAATGCAGCGTTTTGATAAGCCTCAGTCGCCGTGCTGATAGAACCCGCCGGCCAGACAATCGCGACAACAGACAGGATGACCAGCGCGATAATTTTCAGCGGCGCAAGGAAGTTGCCCACGGTATCCAGCAGCTTGCCCGGATAGAGCGAAACCAGAATAACGATAGCGAAATAGACCAGGCTGTAGATAAACAGCGGCAGCGCGGAATCACCCGTCAGCGGCGCAATCCCCACTTCAAAGGAAACGGTAGCTGTACGCGGCGTAGCGAAAAGCGGCCCCACCGCCAGGTAACAAACCGTTGCCAGCAGTACGCCAGCGACTTTACCGATTGGCGTGCTGAGGCTGTCAACACCGCCGCCAACTTTTGCCAGCGCCACTACCGTTAATACCGGCAGGCCAACGGCAGTAATGAGGAAGCCGAATGCCGCAGTCCAGACGTGTTCGCCTGCCTGTAAGCCGACCATTGGAGGGAAAATAATGTTACCTGCGCCGACGAACAACGCAAATGTCATAAAGCCCAGAGCGATGATATCGCGCGATCTTAATTGATGGGTCATAAATCATACTGCCTGTGGATGTGGTGTTGTAACGTTAAATTTTTGTGCCAATCCCTGGGGATGATACAGCGGTATATTTAAACAATTTTAGCGGGAAATACTCCCAACCAGGCGCGGCGAAGAATAGTTTTTCGATTTACCGCGTTAATGCAGTCAGTATGACAGCACCTGAAGCGCAATTTAAACGCTTATAACGTTTTAAAGCAAGGAGGGATCTAAAAACCAGAGGTATATAGCGATAAGAAATCACCAACCAGTATAAAACACTATTTCCGTGAAAAAGACATGGCTAATCATGCGAACAAAAAATCACCAACCGTTGTAAAATCTAACGCCCGTATTTTGACTGCAAAGAAAATAAGCCAGCATCGGCTGGCTTATGGCAATAAAAGATGACAAAGGCGGATTAATCGCTGTTTTTGGCAATTAAACGTTCCGGGATAACAAAACTGAAACGTGTTCCTTTTCCTACTGTACTCTCAATATTCAGGCGACTTTCGTGATGATTCACCGCATGTTTCACGATCGCTAACCCTAATCCGCTACCGCCGGTTTGCCGGGAACGCGCTTTATCAACGCGATAAAAACGCTCGGTCAGGCGCGGAATATGCTCCGGTGCAATGCCCGGTCCGTTATCTTCAACGCTAAATTCGGCACCGTGCGGCACTCGCTGCCAGCGTACGGTGATATGCGTGCCTTCCGGCGTATGATTCACGGCGTTATAGACCAGGTTCGAAATCGCACTGCGTAGCTGATCTTCGTTGCCAGACACCTTGAGGCCGTTATCTATCTCAAAGGTAAATGTCTGTTTTTTCTGACTCAGAGTCTGAGCCTCGCGCTCAACAACGCGCAGCATCATCGGCACATCAACCTTTTCATTGAGCAATTGCGTCGGCGCGGCTTCAATTTTCGACAGCGTTAGCAACTGCTTCACCAGCCCTTCCATCCGCTGGGTCTGCTCGCGCATGGTGTGCAACGCTTTTTCGCGTACCGCGCCTTCCAGCGGCTGCTCATCCATCATCTCCAGGTAACCCTGTAACACGGTCAATGGCGTACGTAACTCATGGCTCACGTTGGCAAAAAAGTTACGCCGCGCCCCTTCCAGTTGATGCATTTGCGTGACATCACGCGCCACCATCAGCAACTGTTTGTGGGTATAAGGCATGACGCGAATTTCCAGATGCCGCCCGGTGTTGAGCACCAGATTGAGCGGGCGAGAAAAATCACGCGTTTTCAGATATTGCGTAAACTCCGGGTAACGCAGTAGGTTAAGGATGTTCTGCCCGTTATCTTCCGGCCAGCGCAAACCAAGAATTTGTTGCGCCAGACCGTTACACCAGAAAATACCGCCCTCTTCCGTGGTCAGCACCACCGCGTCGGGCAGCGACTCCGCGCCGCTACGAAAGCGTTTAATCAGATTGCCCAGTTCACGGCGGCGTTTTTTATTTCGCAGCTGCATCTGGTGTAAGCCGTATAGTAGCGGTTCCCAGCTACCACGCCCCGGTGGCGGGGTCATACTGCGATCCACCCACAGCCACCATGAAAGGCGCAATAAATTCCAGAAATGCCAGATAAGCAGTCCTGTTACCGATGCCAGCAAAAACCAGGGCAGGTAACCAAAAAATGCACCCAGGATGAAAGCCGGGAGGCAGCAAAGTAGCAGCTCCAGCACCAGCCTTTTCCACGACAGCCGTTCCAGCACGTAAGATACTCCAGTTAAGAAATCATAAGCCCTGCTCTGCGTCCGATGAGCAAGGCGTTAAAAGCGGGTTGAAAAACGATATCCTGTACCGCGCACGGTCTGCACCATGCGGTCATGCCCGCCGGGCTCCAGTGCTTTACGCAGGCGACGAATGTGGACATCGACCGTGCGGTCTTCCACATACACGTTAGTTCCCCAGACGTGGTTTAACAGCTGCTCGCGGCTGTACACGCGCTCAGGATGCGTCATAAAAAAGTGCAGCAGTTTAAATTCTGTCGGCCCCATCTCCAGCGGCTCTTCGCCCGCCATCACTCGGTGAGATGTCGGGTTGAGACTTAATCCCTGCATCTTAATCACCTCTTCCACCGCCATTGGCGAAATACGGCGCATTACCGCTTTGATTCGCGCCACCAGCTCCTTCGGCGAAAATGGCTTGGTGATATAGTCATCCGCGCCGGTTTCAAGGCCGCGCACGCGATCTTCTTCTTCCCCTCTGGCGGTCAACATCACCACTGGAATATCCCGGGTCATCGACTCGCGCTTGAGGTGTTTGATGAACTGGATACCGGAGCCGCCAGGTAACATCCAGTCAAGGAGAATTAAATCCGGCCAGGGTTCATTCAGTTGATTCACAGCACTGTCATAATCTTCCGCTTCGACCGGCTGAAAGCCATTTTGTTCGAGCACGAAGCAGACCATTTCGCGAATTGGAGCTTCATCTTCTACGACCAGAATACGTCTCGCCATGATTTGCCCTGTTGTAATAAATAGGTTGCGATCATTAATGCGACGTCATTATGCGTCAGATTTATGACAGATTTATGAAAAGCTCGTCGCACATATCTTCAGGTTATTGATTTCCGTGGCGCAGAAAAAAGCAAATGGCACATCTGTTTGGGTATAATCGCGACCATGCTTTTTCGCCAGGGAACCGTTATGCGCATCCTTCACACCTCAGACTGGCATCTCGGCCAGAACTTCTACAGTAAAAGCCGCGAAGCTGAACATCAGGCTTTTCTTGACTGGCTGCTGGAGACAGCACAAACCCATCAGGTGGATGCGATTATTGTTGCTGGTGATGTTTTCGATACCGGCTCGCCGCCCAGTTACGCCCGCACGTTATACAACCGTTTTGTTGTCAATTTACAGCAAACTGGCTGTCATCTGGTGGTACTGGCAGGAAACCATGACTCGGTCGCCACGCTGAATGAATCGCGCGATATCATGGCGTTCCTCAATACAACCGTGGTCGCCAGCGCCGGACATGCGCCGCAAATCTTGCCTCGTCGCGACGGGACGCCAGGCGCAGTGCTGTGCCCCATTCCGTTTTTACGCCCGCGTGACATTATTTCCAGCCAGGCGGGGCTTAACGGTATTGAAAAACAGCAGCATTTACTGGCAGCGATTACCGATTATTACCAACAACACTATGCCGATGCCTGCAAACTGCGCGGCGATCAGCCTCTGCCCATCATCGCCACGGGACATTTAACGACCGTGGGTTCCAGTAAAAGTGACGCCGTGCGTGACATTTATATTGGCACGCTGGACGCGTTTCCGGCACAAAACTTTCCACCAGCCGACTACATCGCGCTCGGGCATATTCACCGCGCACAGATTATTGGCGGCATGGAACATGTTCGCTATTGCGGTTCCCCCATTCCACTGAGTTTTGATGAATGCGGTAAGAGTAAATATGTCCATCTGGTGACATTTTCAAACGG
Source organism: Shigella sp. FJ200513 (assembly GCF_040495915.1). NCBI lineage: Bacteria > Pseudomonadati > Pseudomonadota > Gammaproteobacteria > Enterobacterales > Enterobacteriaceae > Shigella > Shigella sp. FJ200513. The sequence continues at coordinate 33,063 of NZ_JBDYCV010000026.1, forward strand.
CAAATTAGAGAGCGTGGAAAACCTGAACGTACCGGTAACTCAACCCATGGCGGTGCTGAAAGGCGATCTGGCGTCGATTACCGCACAGCTGGAACAGTGGCGCGATGTATCGCAGGAGCCACCTGTCTGGCTGGATATCGAAATCACTACTGATGAGTATCTGCATGATATTCAGCGCAAAATCCAGGCATTAACCGAATCATTGCCTGTCGAAGTATTGCTGGTACGTCGGAGTCGTGAACAGCGCGAGCGTGTGTTAGCCAGCCAACAGCGTGAAACCCTCAGCGAACTCAGCGTCGAAGAGGTGTTCAATCGCCGTCTGGCACTGGAAGACCTGGATGAATCGCAGCAGCAACGTCTGCAGCATCTTTTCACCACGACGTTGCGTACCCTCGCCGGAGAACACGAAGCATGAAAATTCTCAGCCTGCGCCTGAAAAACCTGAACTCATTAAAAGGCGAATGGAAGATTGATTTCACCCGCGAGCCGTTCGCCAGCAACGGGCTGTTTGCCATTACCGGCCCAACCGGTGCGGGGAAAACCACCCTGCTGGACGCCATTTGTCTGGCGCTGTATCACGAAACTCCGCGTCTCTCTAACGTTTCACAATCGCAAAATGATCTCATGACCCGCGATACCGCTGAATGTCTGGCGGAGGTGGAGTTTGAAGTGAAAGGTGAAGCGTATCGCGCGTTCTGGAGCCAGAATCGGGCGCGTAACCAGCCGGACGGTAATTTGCAGGTGCCTCGCGTAGAGCTGGCGCGCTGCGCCGACGGCAAAATTCTCGCCGACAAAGTGAAAGATAAGCTGGAACTGACAGCGACGTTAACCGGGCTGGATTACGGGCGCTTCACCCGTTCGATGCTGCTTTCGCAGGGGCAATTTGCTGCCTTCCTGAATGCCAAACCCAAAGAACGCGCGGAATTGCTCGAGGAGTTAACCGGCACTGAAATCTACGGGCAAATCTCGGCGATGGTTTTTGAGCAGCACAAATCGGCCCGCACTGAGCTGGAGAAGCTGCAAGCGCAGGCCAGCGGCGTCACGTTGCTCACGCCGGAACAAGTGCAATCGCTGACAGCGAGTTTGCAGGTACTTACTGACGAAGAAAAACAGTTAATTACCGCGCAGCAGCAAGAACAACAATCGCTAAACTGGTTAACGCGTCAGGACGAATTGCAGCAAGAAGCCAGCCGCCGTCAACAGGCCTTGCAACAGGCGTTAGCCGAAGAAGAAAAAGCGCAACCTCAACTGGCGGCGCTTAGTCTGGCACAACCGGCACGAAATCTTCGTCCACACTGGGAACGCATCGCAGAACACAGCGCGGCGCTGGCGCATATTCGCCAGCAGATTGAAGAAGTAAATACTCGCTTACAGAGCACAATGGCGCTTCGCGCGAGCATTCGCCACCACGCGGCGAAGCAGTCAGCAGAATTACAGCAGCAGCAACAAAGCCTGAATACCTGGTTACAGGAACACGACCGCTTCCGTCAGTGGAACAACGAACTGGCGGGTTGGCGTGCGCAGTTCTCCCAACAAACCAGCGATCGCGAGCATCTGCGGCAATGGCAGCAACAGTTAACCCATGCTGAGCAAAAACTTAATGCGCTTGCGGCGATCACGTTGACGTTAACCGCCGATGAAGTTGCTACCGCCCTGGCGCAACATGCCGAGCAACGCCCACTGCGTCAGCGCCTGGTCGCGCTGCATGGGCAGATTGTTCCCCAACAAAAACGTCTGGCGCAGTTAATGGTCACTATCCAGAATGTCACTCTGGAACAGACGCAACGTAATGTCGCACTTAACGAAATGCGCCAGCGTTATAAAGAAAAGACGCAGCAACTTGCCGATGTGAAAACCATTTGCGAGCAGGAAGCGCGCATCAAAACGCTGGAAGCCCAGCGTGCACAGTTACAGGCGGGTCAGCCTTGTCCACTTTGTGGTTCCACCAGCCACCCGGCGGTCGAGGCGTATCAGGCGCTGGAGCCTGGTGTTAATCAGTCTCGATTACTGGCGCTGGAAAACGAAGTTAAAAAGCTCGGCGAAGAAGGTGCGGCGCTGCGCGGGCAACTGGATGCATTAACGAAGCAGCTTCAGCGCGATGAAAACGAAGCGCAAAGCCTCCGACAAGATGAGCAAGCACTTACTCAACAATGGCAAGCCGTCACGGCCAGCCTCAATATCACCTTGCAGCCACAGGACGATATTCAACCGTGGCTGGATGCACAAGATGAGCACGAACGCCAGCTGCGGTTACTCAGCCAACGACATGAATTACAAGGGCAGATTGCCGCGCATAATCAGCAAATTATCCAGTATCAACAGCAAATTGAACAACGTCAGCAGCAGCTCTTAACGGCATTGGCGGGTTATGCACTGACATTGCCACAGGAAGATGAAGAAGAGAGCTGGTTGGCGACACGTCAGCAAGAAGCGCAGAGCTGGCAGCAACGCCAGAACGAATTAACCGCGCTGCAAAACCGTATTCAGCAGCTGACACCGATTCTGGAAACGTTGCCGCAAAGTGATGATCTCCCGCACAGCGAAGAAACTGTGGCGCTGGATAACTGGCGGCAGGTTCATGAACAATGTCTCGCATTACACAGCCAGCAGCAGACGTTACAGCAACAGGATGTTCTGGCGGCGCAAAGTCTGCAAAAAGCCCAAGCGCAGTTTGACACCGCGCTACAGGCCAGCGTCTTTGACGATCAGCAGGCGTTCCTTGCGGCGCTAATGGATGAACAAACACTAACGCAGCTGGAACAGCTCAAGCAGAATCTGGAAAACCAGCGCCGTCAGGCGCAAACGCTGGTCACTCAGACAGCAGAAACGCTGGCACAGCATCAACAACACCGACCTGACGGGTTGGCTCTCACTGTGACGGTGGAGCAGATTCAGCAAGAGTTAGCGCAAACTCACCAAAAGTTGCGTGAAAACACCACGAGTCAAGGCGAGATTCGCCAGCAGCTGAAGCAGGATGCAGATAACCGTCAGCAACAACAAACCTTAATGCAGCAAATTGCTCAAATGACGCAGCAGGTTGAGGACTGGGGATATCTGAATTCGCTAATAGGTTCCAAAGAGGGCGATAAATTCCGCAAGTTTGCCCAGGGGCTGACGCTGGATAATTTAGTCCATCTCGCTAATCAGCAACTTACCCGGCTGCACGTGCGCTATCTGTTACAGCGCAAAGCCAGCGAGGCGCTGGAAGTCGAGGTTGTTGATACCTGGCAGGCAGATGCGGTACGCGATACCCGTACCCTTTCCGGCGGCGAAAGTTTCCTCGTTAGTCTGGCGCTGGCGCTGGCGCTTTCGGATCTGGTCAGCCATAAAACACGTATTGACTCGCTGTTCCTTGATGAAGGTTTTGGCACGCTGGATAGCGAAACGCTGGATACCGCCCTTGATGCGCTGGATGCCCTGAACGCCAGTGGCAAAACCATCGGTGTGATTAGCCACGTAGAAGCGATGAAAGAGCGTATTCCGGTGCAGATCAAAGTGAAAAAGATCAACGGCCTGGGCTACAGCAAACTGGAAAGTACGTTTGCAGTGAAATAACTATTCAGCAGGATAATGAATACAGAGGGGTGAATTATCTCTTGGCCTTGCTGGTCGTTATCCTGCAAGCTATCACTTTATTGGCTACGGTGATTGGTAGCCGTTCTGGTGGTTGTGATGGTGGTATGAAAAAAGTCATTTTATCTTTGGCTCTGGGCACGTTTGGTTTGGGGATGGCCGAATTTGGCATTATGAGCGTGCTCACGGAGCTGGCGCATAACGTAGGAATTTCGATTCCTGCTGCCGGGCATATGATCTCGTATTATGCACTGGTGGTGGTGGTCGGTGCGCCAATCATCGCACTCTTTTCCAGCCGCTACTCACTCAAACATATCTTGTTGTTTCTGGTGGCGTTGTGCGTCATTGGCAACGCCATGTTCACGCTCTCTTCGTCTTACCTGATGCTCGCCATTGGTCGGCTGGTATCCGGCTTTCCGCATGGCGCATTTTTTGGCGTCGGAGCGATCGTGTTATCAAAAATTATCAAACCCGGAAAAGTCACCGCCGCCGTGGCGGGGATGGTTTCCGGGATGACAGTCGCCAATTTGCTGGGCATTCCGCTGGGAACGTATTTAAGTCAGGAATGCTGGCGTTACACCTTTTTATTGATCGCTGTTTTTAATATTGCGGTGATGGCATCGGTCTATTTTTGGGTGCCAGATATTCGCGACGAGGCGAAAGGAAATCTGCGCGAACAATTTCACTTTTTGCGCAGCCCGGCCCCGTGGTTAATTTTCGCCGCCACGATGTTTGGCAACGCAGGTGTGTTTGCCTGGTTCAGCTACGTAAAGCCATACATGATGTTTATTTCCGGTTTTTCGGAAACGGCGATGACCTTTATTATGATGTTAGTTGGGCTAGGGATGGTGCTGGGAAATATGCTAAGTGGCAGGATTTCAGGACGTTATTCACCACTGCGCATTGCAGCAGTGACTGACTTTATCATTGTACTGGCACTGCTGATGCTCTTTTTCTGCGGCGGCATGAAAACAACGTCGCTTATTTTTGCTTTTATTTGTTGCGCGGGATTATTTGCCCTTTCAGCACCTCTGCAAATATTGTTACTGCAAAATGCCAAAGGAGGAGAGTTATTAGGTGCCGCAGGTGGGCAAATAGCGTTTAACCTCGGTAGCGCCGTCGGCGCATATTGCGGAGGTATGATGCTGACGCTGGGGCTGGCATATAATTACGTGGCGCTGCCTGCCGCCCTGCTTTCGTTTGCTGCGATGTCATCGTTGCTGCTGTATGGTCGCTATAAGCGCCAGCAAGCGGCGGATAGTCCGGTGCTGGCGAAACCACTGGGGTAGATTACTGTCACGGTGCGCGTTGCTTATTGCCGGATGCGGCGTGAACGCCTTATCCGCCCTACGCGGTTCTGGCACATTTTGTAGGCCTGATAAGACGCGGCAAGCGTCGCATCAGGCATGATGCGCCAATTGCCTACGTTTTTTACTCTTGTGGCCATAACCACGCAGCGCCGCGTACGCCGCTGGAATCACCGTGCTTCGCCTTACTCACCGGCGTTTCACATTCGCCGCCGAAGACAAATTGTTTAATCAACTGCCCAACCGTTTGATATAAACGGTCTACATTGCTCATCCCGCCCCCCAGGACAATCACATCCGGATCGAGAATATTCACGACATGTGCCAGCGATTTTGCCAGCCGCAGCTCGTAGCGACGCAATGCCAGTTCCGCTACCGGATCGCTTTCTTCAACCAGGCGGATAATTTCACTGCCTTTCAGCGCATGTCCGCTCAAACGACGATAATCCGTCGCGAATCCCGTGCCCGAAATAAAGGTTTCAATACAACCTTGTTTACCGCAATAACAAGGGACTTCCTCGCGATAACGCAGTTCGTCTTCGTCCATCCACGGTAGCGGATTGTGTCCCCACTCACCTGCCGTGCCATTGCCGCCGATATGCGTCCGCCCATTGAATGCCACGCCCGCGCCGCATCCCGTGCCGATAATCACGGCAAATACCGTCTGCGCTCCCGCTGCCGCGCCATCTACTGCTTCTGAAACCGCCAGACAGTTGGCATCATTTGCCAGCCGCACTTCCCGCTGCAACCTCGCGCTTAAGTCTTTATCGAATGGCTGACCGTTGAGCCAGGTTGAATTGACATTCTTCACCACACCGGTGTAGGGCGAAATCGAACCTGGAATGCCCATACCTACCGTTCCGCGCTGCCCTGTCGCCTGCTCCGCCATATCAACCAACGTGGCGATCGTTTCAATAGTCTGCCGGTAATCATCACGCGGCGTGGGCAGACGATGGCGGTACAACTGCTCCCCTGCATCGCCCAGTGCAATCACTTCAGTTTTGGTGCCGCCTAAATCGATACCTATACGCACTGTACTCTCCTTATTTTTTTCAATATCAATAGCGTAGAGACGGACAACCGGATTGGCAATGCAAGGCCGCCGACAATTCGTTATCATGCCCGCTAAATTTAACGACAAGGCCGTGGAAATTATCATGCTGTGGTTCAAAAATTTAATGGTTTACCGTCTTAGCCGCGAGATTTCGCTGCGTGCAGAAGAGATGGAAAAACAGCTAGCCTCGATGGCATTTACCCCATGCGGCAGCCAGGACATGGCGAAGATGGGCTGGGTTCCTCCGATGGGATCGCACAGCGATGCGTTAACGCACGTTGCCAATGGTCAAATTGTTATCTGCGCGCGCAAAGAAGAAAAAATCCTCCCGTCTCCGGTGATTAAACAGGCGCTGGAAGCGAAAATCGCCAAACTGGAAGCGGAACAGGCGCGTAAGCTGAAGAAAACCGAAAAAGATTCGCTGAAAGACGAAGTGCTGCACTCTCTGCTGCCGCGTGCTTTCAGCCGTTTTAGCCAGACAATGATGTGGCTCGACACGGTTAACGGTTTGATTATGGTGGACTGCGCCAGTGCCAAAAAAGCGGAAGATACGCTGGCATTACTGCGTAAAAGCCTGGGGTCGTTACCGGTTGTACCATTGAGCATGGAAAACCCGATTGAACTGACGCTGACCGAATGGGTTCGCTCCGGTAGTGCGGCACAGGGCTTCCAGCTGCTTGATGAAGCCGAGCTGAAATCGTTGCTGGAAGATGGCGGCGTGATCCGCGCGAAGAAACAAGATCTGACCAGCGAAGAGATCACCAATCACATTGAAGCCGGAAAAGTGGTGACTAAACTGGCGCTCGACTGGCAGCAGCGCATTCAGTTTGTGATGTGCGACGATGGTTCGCTCAAGCGTCTTAAGTTCTGCGACGAGCTGCGCGATCAAAACGAAGATATCGACCGTGAAGATTTCGCCCAGCGTTTTGATGCCGATTTCATCCTGATGACTGGTGAACTGGCAGCGTTAATTCAAAACCTGATTGAAGGATTAGGTGGCGAAGCACAACGTTAATTGCTGATTTTCCTTTAATGCCGGATGCGACGCCTGCCGCGTCTTATCCGGCGTACGAAGCCACACCAGGCATATAATTATTCGCTACGGCGAGCAATAATTTTTAGCGCAGCAATATTATGCGTTTTACGCCGTAACTGATCTAATCGCCTCATCCCTATTCGCCTGTCAGCAGCACGCAGAATATTCACTAACCCCCATTTATCGCTGGTAAATTGTTTTGTTAACAGCTCCGCTTTTGGGGTATCAATATATTCACGCAATAAATCAGAAATTGAACAAATATCCGTCAGGTAAGGATACCAGCAAGTTTCACCGTGAAAATTACGCACTCCAGCGTTACCTGCAATAAAGTCTTTCGGGTAATCCCAGATCACGTTTTTATCCAACGTGATCCAATAACGCGGTAAATCGGTACTTCCACCATTTTGGCTGCGCATGGGATAACGGGTACAGTGAATTTGCAGGTTGATCGTTGGCGTCAGTAAGTCATAGATCTCCCGCTGTAACTTGCTCCATGGACGTTGTGTCATTGTTTTTCCTCAAGCCGGTGACGCGCTTCACTGCGAATTTTCCGCGTTGCCCCGGTTTTCACTAAATCACGTAACTGCGAAAGATCGGGTTGTTCGACAAATAAGAGTAATGATGGATCCTCTTTTAACCACGCCGTTTTCACATCGGCAGCCAGCTGTGGATTATTAATAGCCAGCGACCGATCCTGAGGCTCAGTCAATGTCGTTAACAACGACGCCGGGGTATGTGCGTTGCGTAATGCCGTTTGGCGCAAATGATCATTGCGACTTTGCAGCAATGCACGCCACCATTCATCATCTGATTTATCTTTTATCGTAGCCAGTTCCGCAAAAAATACCTGGAGATCTTCACTGATATTTATATCAACCTTGATGAATTATGAATATATCGGAAATTGAAAAAATCGCAGCAAAGGAAATATTATTATGGGTTAAAGAGAGGATATTTCAGAAAAATGCCCTCCCGTTCAAGGGGAAGGCGAGGAATTACAGATAGCGGCACAGATAAGAGGTAGGTTCGGCAACTTGAAGATGAAACTCACTGTGACCGGGAACATTAAACACCGAACCGGCTTCATACACTTGCCAGTCGGTCGCGTCAGGCAGTAACACATTCAGCGCGCCACTGATTACCGTCATCTCTTCCGGCTCAGCGGTGCTGAAGGTGTATTCGCCTTCAACCATAACACCCACGCTGGCGCGACCAGTGCTGCTGCTGGAAAAGCCGATCGATTTCACTTTGCCGGAAAAGTACTCATTACTTTGAAGCATAAACTGGCCCTGTCTGGTAGTTGAACATCTACTTCACTATAGGGGCCAGAGGCGCTGGCTGTCACGCAAAATTACACCAGTAATTCCGCAGCCAGCCGTGCAATCAATACGTTAGAGAGCAAGACAGGAACATCGAGCTGTTTTTGCAGTAAATCGCGATGACGTTGGTGAAATCCTAAACAATCCAGCATGATGACATCAGCCCCTTTTGCCAGTAATTCTTTCCCAGCATCAATGATTTTTTGTTCTGAATCATGAATGGGGTTACCCAATGAAAATACCGGCGATTTCTGCAAAATTTGCCATTTTTGCGCCTGAACGGGCAGCATCTCCTCAACCGGAACGATAACCCCCACCTGATGATCTTCAACAATAGAGGAAACCAGTGGAGGCAATATTCGCGACGGCTCAAGAAAGATCGTATTACGCGCAGTCATACTACTAATGTTTGCTGTACTCATTAATAAAATGACGTCATAACCCTGATTATCGAGCACTTCAACCACACCTTGCAGATCTCGCTCCACTTTACGACGCGAAACATGGGCCAGCTGGTTGTCATTTAATAATGTGAGAATGGTGTCTTCGCCTGCTTCTGGCGCGTACTCCGCCATCACTTCTTCACGACTTAACTTCCCCAGCAGGCTATGATGGGAAATATTATCTTCGTCAATGTATTCCGTCAGGAGCGGCAAAACCTCCTGCATAGGTACAATGCCGATGGTCAGGATCGCCAACGACGCACTCATTGTTCATCCACCTTACTTTTCTTTCGTCGTTAATTACCGGGCAAGTGTGAAGCACCACTGCTGACACTTACTTGTGCTACAAATGACAAAAAGCGTAGCAGCAGACGTGCACGGCATAATGTAAAGATTCCAAATGATTCCAGTAATGGAATGTTATTGTTTAATATTCTAATTATTAGAAAAACATAAATTATGAAAAATGTGACGCAGATCCCTTGTAGTGGCACTCAGAATCCCTTCCGAGCAGTCTGATGCGGTCACTCTTTGTCAGGGTCCTCATAGCGTTTTTTCGCATCCATCGCTTCCTGAGCCGTCGGATGTTCACTGATCAACGAGTCTGGTTTAGGATGATCGGCTCTGAGTTGGTACCAGGTTACCGTCTGTCCTGGCTTTCCTTTTTCAATCGTCACTATATATGCTTCACGAGGATAAGGCGGTTTCGTTGGCATCGTTCTTCCTTATTTCACGGGATGAACGTTAAGTATAGGCGCTCTAAAATCAACAATTGATCGTCTGTGCCAGGGCGCTACGAATTTCAGAAATCACCTGGCTGGGTTCGTTTGTTGCGTCGATGATAATATGCGCAACTTCGCGATATAGCGCATCGCGTTCTTCCAGCACTTCCTGAACTTCTTCGCTCAGCGGTTTTCCCGTTAAGGTTGGCCGTAAATCTTCTTCCGGTGCAGCTTGCAGTCGGTTAACCAGGACTGATACTGGCGCACACAAATAAACCACGATCCCGTTATTTTGCATGAAGTGACGATTAAATTCCGTCAGAATAATGCCGCCGCCTGTAGCGATAACGGTGGATGCCGCAGTTACCGCTTCCAGCGCCGCCGTTTCTCTGGCGCGAAATCCCGCCCACTCTTCCCTTTCGACGATCTCCGCGACCGTCATATTGAGCTGTGATTGCAACCACTGATCGGTATCGACAAACCGACGGTTAAGCGAATCGGCAAGGGCCATTCCGACCGTTGTTTTACCACAGCCCCGAGGCCCGATCAGAAAAAGAGGTTGTGTCATCGTGGGTTTTCCCCAATAGGTCGCAATGCGGCGAAAGCCGGTGTCATGAGAATAGCGATCATACCATCAAACTAGTACAATTTCGATTGTAAAGAAAAAATTCCACTTAAAGTAAAAATCTCAATACATCCCTTACTATACCAATAAATATTCAAGAATGAAGTGTAAATAATAAATTACATTTAGCCACGACTACGTTGCACTTCCAGCCACCACTTCTCCAGCTCCGCGGCAAAGGCCTGGCGGTCACGTTGTGAAAGGCTATCTGGTCCGCCGGTCTGGATCCCACTGGCACGTAAGGTATCCATAAAATCGCGCATCGTCAGGCGCTCACGAATGGTCGCTGGCGTGTAACGTTCGCCGCGCGAATTAAGCGCCGCTGCGCCTTTCTCGATGGCTTCAGCAGCCAAAGGTATATCTGCGGTGATCACCAAATCGCCCGCTTCACACTGCCGGACAATTTCGTTATCGGCAACGTCGAAACCTGCCGCGACGCGCAGCGTACGAATAAATCGCGATGGCGGCACGCGTAAACTCTGGTTTGCTACCAGTACCAGCGGCATCTGCATACGTTCCGCCGCGCGATACAAAATCTCTTTAATTACATTGGGACACGCGTCGGCATCCACCCAAATTGTCATAAAGTCATCCTTTGTTAGGTAATCCTCTATTGTGTCGCGCTTTTGCCTTCCGGCATAGTTCTGTTTATGCTTCTGCCAGCGATTATCAAAACAATGAATTTCACGGCAGGAGTGAGGCAATGGAAAAGAAAATCGGTTTTATTGGCTGCGGCAATATGGGAAAAGCCATTCTCGGCGGTCTGATTGCCAGCGGTCAGGTGCTTCCAGGGCAAATCTGGGTATACACCCCCTCCCCGGATAAAGTCGCCGCCCTGCATGACCAGTTCGGCATCAACGCCGCAGAATCGGCGCAAGAAGTGGCGCAAATCGCCGACATCATTTTTGCTGCCGTTAAACCTGGCATCATGATTAAAGTGCTTAGCGAAATCACCTCCAGCCTGAATAAAGACTCTCTGGTCGTTTCTATTGCTGCAGGTGTCACGCTCGACCAGCTTGCCCGCGCGCTGGGCCATGACCGGAAAATTATCCGCGCCATGCCGAACACTCCCGCGCTGGTTAATGCCGGGATGACCTCCGTAACGCCAAACGCGCTGGTAACCCCAGAAGATACCGCTGATGTGCTGAATATTTTCCGCTGCTTTGGCGAAGCGGAAGTAATTGCTGAGCCGATGATCCACCCGGTGGTCGGTGTGAGCGGTTCTTCGCCAGCCTACGTATTTATGTTTATCGAAGCGATGGCCGACGCCGCCGTGCTGGGCGGGATGCCACGCGCCCAGGCGTATAAATTTGCCGCTCAGGCGGTAATGGGTTCCGCAAAAATGGTGCTGGAAACGGGAGAACATCCGGGGGCACTGAAAGATATGGTCTGCTCACCGGGAGGCACCACCATTGAAGCGGTACGCGTACTGGAAGAGAAAGGCTTCCGTGCCGCAGTGATCGAAGCGATGACGAAGTGTATGGAAAAATCAGAAAAACTCAGCAAATCCTGATGACTTTCGCCGGACGTCAGGCCGCCACTTCGGTGCGGTTACGTCCGGCTTTCTTTGCTTTGTAAAGCGCCAAATCTGCCGATTTCAACCACTCACGATAGTGACTCATTTGTGGGTTCAGCGGCGCAACCCCCACACTAATCCGTAAAGTTACCTGTGGCGTATTCGGCAAGCGTAACGTGTTTAGCCCTTCACGCACCCGTAACATGGCGGTAATGGCGCTCTCAGCTGGCGTACCGGACATGATTACTGCAAACTCATCGCCGCCAAACCGACCAATCACATCGCTACCGCGCAGGGTAATTTGTAACTGTCGGGTAAGCGCCACAATCGCTTCATCGCCCACATCATGACCCCAGGTATCGTTGATGCTCTTGAAATGGTCGATATCGATAATCAGTAACGTTGCATCGCGATTATGCCGCCGACAGTTATCAAATTCATTGCGTAACATAGTTTCCCAATGACGTCGGTTATACACGCCCGTCATGCCGTCGCGAGTACTCATGACCTGCAACCTGCGTTTATGTTCCGCCAGTTTGGTTGCCGTCTGGTAGCTGACCCAGCCAAACATCAGAGGATAAACGACAATAATGGGAAGGGAGAGCCACCATTCCAGCGGAGCACTATTGAACGACACGGTAATGCCCGTAAGCTCGAGGGTGACAAGGCAGGAAACCACCATCAACACCAGACCCGCGACAAACAGACGGGGGCCGCCTGCCCCCATCAAATTCAGACACAGAATCATCAACATAGCGGTGGAAGGCAGCACGTTTACGCCCATTACGCCTACCCACATTCCCGCTAATACTGCATCGGTTTTTAAGTTGTAAATTTCCCGGCTAAGCGGATCGACGGCCCTGCTCGCTATCTGCCAGGCTAAATGCGGCCAGACGAACGCCCAGCCGACCAACACCAGCCACCACCAGCCCGGCGGCGGGTGCGAAACCAGCGTTGAAGCAATCGGTAAGAACATGCCAGCCAGGCCAACCGCACGGGGTAGTCTGACGCGACGGGCGAAGCGCAGCCCGGACCGCTGATGTTCGTTTTGAGGAGTTAAAGGAGGTTCCTCCCCATGCGCCGCCGCTTTTTTGAAAAAGTTTTCATCATTCATTATTTTTGGGAACATTCAGAAACAATTTTCCCAAATTATAGAGACGGGGCTAAAGGCAGAAGTATGAAATTTCGGGTGAGCCACTTTCGTAGCTCACCCGTTAGCACTATCTGAACCGCCCCGGGAATCCTGGAGACTAAACTTCCTGAGAAAGAGGTAAACAGGATGACTAAAAATACTCGTTTTT